>JBJTHL010000114.1:0-7878 GCA_046094445.1 Vulcanococcus sp. | reverse complement strand
CCTTTACACGGCGGGCAGCTCTCTGTTCATTCTGATTGTGGGCCTGGCCATGGCCTTCTACGGAGGCACCACCAGCTTCGATTACAGCGAGCTGATGGCCAAGGACTTCTCGGCCAAGTTCCAGTTGCTGGCCTACGCCGGCCTGCTGATCGCCTTCGGCGTGAAGCTGCCGATCGTGCCCCTGCACACCTGGTTGCCCGACGCCCACGGTGAGGCCACCGCGCCGGTGCACATGCTCCTGGCCGGCATCCTGCTGAAGATGGGCGGCTACGCCCTGCTGCGCTTCAACGTGCAGATGCTGCCCGCGGGGCACGCGCAATTCGCACCGCTGCTGGTGGTGCTGGGGGTGGTGAACATCATCTATGCGGCCCTCACCTCCTTTGCCCAGCGCAACCTCAAGCGCAAGATCGCCTACAGCTCCATCAGCCACATGGGGTTCGTGCTGATCGGCATCGGCAGCTTCAGCGATCTCGGCACCAGCGGCGCCATGCTGCAGATGGTGAGCCATGGCCTGATCGGCGCCTCGCTGTTCTTCCTGGTGGGCGCCACCTACGACCGCACCCACACCCTGCAGCTCGATGAGATGGGCGGGGTCGGCCAGAAGATGCGCAAGATGTTCGCCCTCTGGACCGTTTGCTCGCTGGCCTCCCTGGCCCTGCCGGGGATGAGCGGCTTCGTGAGCGAACTGATGGTGTTCGTGGGCTTTGCCACCAGCGAGGCCTACACCCTGAGCTTCCGGGTGGTGATGTCGGTGCTGGCGGCGGTGGGGGTGATCCTCACGCCTGTGTACCTGCTCTCGATGCTGCGCGAGATCTTCTTCGGCAAGGAGAACCGCGAGCTGGCCTCCCACACCAACCTGGTGGATGCGGAGCCGCGGGAGATCTACGTGATCAGCTGCCTGCTGGTGCCGATCGTGGGCATCGGTCTCTATCCCCGGCTGATGACCGACAGCTACCGCGCCTCGATGGAAGCCCTGGTGGCCCGCGAAAACGACGCCATGGCGCGCCTGATCCATCCCTCCGCCAACGACCTGATCCGCCGCCCCACCCTGGCGGCCCTGCTGCCGCAACCCCTGATGACAGCCCCGCGCCTGGGGTAGGCAGACGGCCAGGACCCTGCTTACGCTCAGCACCTCACCCTTCTGCTCACCGGCGCGATGAAGCAGCTGAACTTTGTGCTGATCTTCAGCTTCGGCCTGGCGATGGTGATGTTCACCCTGGAGAACACCACCCCCACCACGGTGCGGTTCCTGCCTGGGCTGAGCGCCACCCTGCCCCTGGCCGCCCTGTTGCTGGTGGTGGGCGGCATCGGCGCCACAGCGGCCTGGGTCTTCGCGGTGTGGACCGGTGTGGTGAAGCGGGTGGAAAGCCAGCTCAACCCCGGCGAACTGGAGGCTCAGCAGGTGCGCATCCGTGAGCTGGAGCTGGATGTGGAGCGCTACCGGGCCACCGTGGATGCCCAGCTGAGCCTGCTGCCCGCCGCCGGTGAAAGCTCGGCCAGCAGCGAAGCCGCCTGAGGCCAATCGATCACATCCCTGGATCGCAGCGGCCAGGGCCGGTAATTTCAGGGCAGTACGCGCGCACTTGTGGCCGATTCAGGGGCCAGGCTGGCGATCCGGCTGCTGCAGGATGCGGCCGAGCGGGGCGACATCGACCCCTGGGATGTGGATGTGATCGCGGTGGTGGATGGCTTCCTCGATCAGCTGCGCACCCGCCTTGAGCTACCGCGGCTGATGGCGGCTGCCGGTGCGGGCCGCGGCGGCAGCTACGAGCAGGACCTGGCGGACACCAGCGAAGCCTTCCTGGCCGCCTCAGTGCTGGTCGGTCTGAAGGCGGAAGTGCTCGAGGCCCGCACCTTCCCGGCCGAGCCGATCGAGGAGGACAGCATCGGCTTCGATGCGGATGCGGATGGCCAGGGCTGGCTGCTGGCCCCGGGTGTTGAACTGCCGGCCCGGCCGGAGCGCCATCTGCTGCGCCGCCCTGTGGCCCCACCCCCCTTGCAGCGGCCGGTGACCCTCGGGGAGCTGATCCGCCAACTGGAGGAGATCGCTGAACGGCTGGAGAGCGAGGAGGGCCAGGGGCGTCAGCGCCAGCGCAGCCGCCGCTTCAGCGAGCGGGCCGTGATCGAACAGGTGGCGGCCCTGGCCCACCGCGAAAAACTGCCGGAAACCACCGCCGCCCTCAGCCAATTCCTGCTGCAGTGGACTGAGGCGCTCGACTGGTGCGGCTTTGAGCGGCTGGTGGGCGCCTGGGCAGCGGTGGCACCTCCCGATCTGGACTGCGATCGCGTGGGGGTGTTCTGGGCCCTGCTGTTCCTCTGCTCCCAGGGCAAGGTGGAACTCCACCAGCAGGGCGGCCTGCATGGGCCCCTGCAGCTCACACGGCTGCTGGACGAACCCCAGACCCTCCAGCTGCCGCTGCCGCAGGAGCTGGGGTCAGCTCAGGGGCCGGCCGGAGAACCCCTGGCCGCCTGAGCCGACTGTCTAGGGTGAGGCGCAATCATCGTGGATTGACAGCGCCGATGAAGGCGATGATTCTGGCGGCCGGCAAGGGAACACGGGTGCGGCCGATCACCCAGACGATCCCCAAACCGATGATTCCGATCCTGCAGAAACCCGTGATGGAGTTTCTGCTCGAACTGCTGCGTCAGCACGGCTTCACCGAAGTGATGGTGAACGTGTCGCACCTGGCGGAAGAGATCGAGAACTACTTCCGCGATGGCCAGCGCTTCGGCGTTGAAATCGCTTATAGCTTCGAAGGCCGGATCGAAGATGGTGAACTGATCGGTGAAGCGATGGGCTCCGCCGGTGGTCTGAAGAAGATCCAGAGCTTCCAGCCCTTCTTCGACGACACCTTCGTGGTGCTCTGCGGTGATGCGCTGATCGACCTCGACCTCACCGAAGCGGTGCGGCGACACAAGGCCAAAGGGGCCATGGCCAGCCTGATCACCAAGCGGGTGCCGCGCGAGCAGGTTAGCAGCTACGGCGTGGTGGTGACGGATGCCGACGGCCGCGTTCGCTCCTTCCAGGAGAAACCGGCGGTGGATGAGGCCGCCAGCGACATGATCAACACCGGCATCTACATCTTCGAGCCGGAGGTGTTGAACTACGTGCCTGAAGGCGTTCCGTTCGATATCGGCTCCGACCTGTTCCCGCGGCTGGTGGCCGATGGCGCCGCCTTCTACGCCCTGCCGATGGAGTTCGAATGGGTGGACATCGGCAAGGTGCCCGACTACTGGCAGGCGATCCGCAGTGTGCTGCAGGGGGATGTGCGCCAGGTGCAGATCCCGGGTAAACAGTTGCGGCCCGGCATCTACGCCGGCCTGAATGTGGCGGCCAACTGGGACAAGATCCACGTGGAGGGTCCGATCTATGTGGGTGGCATGACCCGCATCGAAGACGGTGCCACGATCATCGGCCCGGCGATGATCGGCCCCAGCTGCCACATCTGTGAGGGTGCCACGATCGACAACTCGATCATCTTCGACTACTCACGCATCGGCCCCGGTGTGCGGCTGGTGGAGAAACTTGTGTTTGGCCGCTACTGCGTGGACCGCAACGGCGACCACTTCGACCTGCAGGAAGCAGCTCTCGACTGGCTGATCACCGACAGCCGTCGCCAGGATCACGCCAGCCCATCCCCCCAGCAAAAGGCCCTAGCAGAGCTATTGGGCACCGATCTGGCGATCAGCAACGCGAGCTGATGCCAGCCCGCTCCAGGATCCGGGGAATACGCTCCTCGGCTTTGACAGCCATCAGGTGCACCCCCTGGGCGATGCCCGCATAGCGGGCCACCTGTTCAGCGGCAATGCTGATGCCCTCATCGGCGGGATCGCTGGCGGCAGCCAAGCGGTCGATGATCGACTGGGGAATGTTGGCCCCCGGCACCACGCGATTGATAAAGGCGGCATTCTTGGCCGATTTCAGCAGGAACACCCCCGCCAGCACGGGTAACCCCAACGGTCCGCTGATCTCGCCAACAAAGCGCCGCAGGCACTCGGCATCCATCACCATCTGGGTCTGCACGAAGCGGGCACCGGCCTCCTGCTTGCGGCGCATGCGGCTGCGCAAACCGCTCCAGCTACCGCTCTGGGGATCCGCAGCCGTACCGGCGAACAGATCGGTGGGACCATCCGGCAGCAGTCCCGCCACGGGATCGAACCCCTGATTGAAGGCCTGCACCTGTTGCAGCAACCGCACCGCCTCCAGCTCATTCACCGGCCTGGCACCGGGCTGATCACCCGCCCGCACCGGATCGCCGGTGAGGCAGAGCAGATTGCGAATACCGAGGGCATGGGCACCGAGCAGATCGGCCTGGAGCCCGATGCGGTTGCGATCCCGGCAGGCCAGCTGCCATACGGGCTCGAGCCCGGCCTCCAGCAGCAGCCGGCACACCGCCAGGCTGCTCATGCGCATCACCGCCCGGCTGCCATCGGTCACATTGATGGCATGCACCAGCCCGCGCAGGGCTCGGGCATGGGCCAGGGTGCCGCTCACATCGGCGCCACGGGGGGGCATCACCTCGGCGGTGATGGCGAAGGAGCCCACCGCCAGTGCCTGCTGCAGCCCCAAAACCCACGACGCAACTGGGGCCATCATCAACCACCGGCAGCCCCAGCGCGCTGGGGCGTGCCTACAGTGAGTCCCAGGGGAAGAGGCCTGGATGCCCGACGGTGGTGGCTTGAACGATCAGCGCATCGATCTCTCCGAACGGGAGCTCGAAATCATTGCGCTGGTGGCTCAGGGCCTCACCAATCAGGAAATCGGCAGCACGCTGATGATCAGCAAGCGCACGGTGGATAACCACGTGAGCAATGTGTTCACCAAAACCGGAGCCAAGAACCGCGTGGCCCTGATCAACTGGGCCATGGACTACGGCAAGGTGTGCCGCGATGGCTTCAACTGCTGCAACCTGCCGCCGGCGGAACGCAGCTGAGCGTGCTCAGCGAGGCCGCAGCGGCCGCCGGCCCACAGGACGGGCAGCGCCGCCAGCAGGCTCAGGCTGCAGCAGGGACTCCAGGCTGAAACTCCCCTCGGCCAGCTCAAACAGCTCGGCATAGGCCAGGCACTCCGCCGGATCCTGACCGGCGAAGCGCAGCATGCCCCGTTGGTCGTAGAGCCCCAGCACCGGCGAATCCCGCCTGAAATCTCAAGACAATCTTAAGACGGTTCCGCGCTGAGATGCCGCAACCAGGGCTGGCGCTCCGGCTCCGGCCAGCGGGCGAAGGGATGGGCCGCCAGGGCCGCATTGCTGAAGGCCCCGATGCCGGTGATCTCCTGGGCACACCAGGCCGGGATCAGCACGGGATGATCGGCGGAGGGCAGCTCCACCTCAGCGATCACGAGCGGGGCGTTGCTGCCGCTGAACACATCCAGCACCCAGTCGCCACCGGGAAGATCCAGGCCATGGCGGCGCTTGGCCAACGCCACAGGGCACTGCTCCAGCAACGCCAGCGCATCCGACTCCGGGATGGCGTATTCGAATTCCTGGCGGGCAATCCCAGGCGCCGGCAGCTTGAGGGTGAGCCAGGCCGATCCCTGGCCATCGCAGCGCACCCGCAGGGTGAGCCCATCGACCGCGCTGGTGAGATAGCACTGCCGCAGCTCCGCCTGCCAGCGCTGGTGCTGCCGCCAGGCCTGGCCGCGCACCAGGAAACGGCGTTCGATCTCCAGAGCCATGGCAGAGCGGGGGCGGAATGGGGGTCAGTTGCTGGAGGGCTCGGCTGCGGTGAGGCTGCCGGCCCAATGGAGCTTGCGGGTGAGGGTGCGGTAGTAGGAGGGGCTCTGCTCCAGCTGCACCAGCAGGGCCTGGTGCTCGGCGCGGCGCACATCGCAACGGTCGCCCGGCTCCAGCACCGTGGCGTGGGCGCCATCTTTCCAGAGGCGTACCCGCCGGCTGGCCTCCCCCAGGGGCCACACCGCCAGCTGGGCACGGGGGGGCACCACCACCGGACGGCTGGAGAGACTCATCGGGCAGATCGGGTTCACCACGATCGCCTCCAGACCCGGGTGCAGGATCGGGCCGCCGGCGGCCATCGAATACCCCGTGGAGCCGGTGGCCGTGGAAATGATCAGGCCATCGCCGCGGTACTGATCCACCACCTCTCCATCGATCTCCAGCTCCAGAACACAGGTGGGGGCCACCTCATCGAGGCCCGGACGCAGGTAGAAGTCGTTCAGGGCCAGATGAACGTGATCACTGCTGTCGGTGCGGGCCTCCAGCATCATGCGCCGCTCCAGGGCGAAGCGGTCGTCGCGCAGCCGCTGCCACAGGTCCGGCTCGGGGGGGGCATGCCCGCTAGGTGGGGTCGAGCTGCCCTGGCTGAGCAGCTTGCGCTCGTGGGTGAGAAAACCGAAGTGGCCGCCCACGTTGAAGCTGAGGATCGGCACCTCAAGGGGGGCGAGATGGCGCGCGGCCCCCAGCACGGTGCCGTCGCCCCCCAGCACCACCGCCAGATCAGGGGGAGCACCCTGGTCGGCCAGCAACCCCGGGAAGGGATTGGCATGGGGGCCGCTCATGGCCACACACACGCCAACACCCTGGGATCGCAGCACATCCGCACTGCGGCGTGCCTGGCGCAGGGCCGCCTGGCTGGCCGCGCGGTGAATCAACCAGACCGAGGCAAGACGCACAGAGGGAGCGGTGGAACGGCCGGGTCACAGGCCCCAGCCTGGCTACCAGCGCAGCAGGTTGAAACGCTCCATATCGACCGTTTCACGGTTCCGATACAGAGACAGCAGGATCGCCAGGCCCACGGCCGCTTCCGCCGCCGCCACGGTGATCACGAAGATGGCGAACACCTGGCCGCGGATCAACTGGCCGTCCACATAGTCGGAGAAGGCCATCAGGTTGATGTTCACAGCATTGAGCATCAGCTCAATGCTCATCAGCACGCGCACAGCGTTGCGGCTGTTGATCAGCCCCCACACGCCGGTGCAGAACAGAACCGCAGCCAGGGCCAGGTAGGCCTGCAGGGGCACGGAGGTGGGCAGTTCGAGGTTCATCAGTTGGGCTTCTCCAGCAGCAGAGGGGTACGCGACTTCTCGATCAGGCCCTGATCGGCGGGCTCACCGGTCACGATGTCGGCCGCGAACACATCGCGGCGGGCCAGCACGATGGCGCCGATCATCGCCATCAGCAGCAGCACGGAAGCCAGTTCAAAGGGCAGCAGGTAATCGCTGAAGAAATGCTCACCGATGCGGATCGTGGCCTCTTCACCCACCGGCACCGGCCCGGGGGTTGCCCAGGGGGTCACGAACGCCACCCGCAGCAGCAGGGTGAACAGGCCGGCGCACACCGCCCCGGAGAGCACCCGCCGCAGGGCCAGACCGGGGATCGCGGCCATGGTTTCCTTCTTGTTCACGAGCATGATCGCGAACAGGATCAGCACGTTCACAGCGCCCACATACACCAGGATCTGGGCGGCGGCCACGAAGCTGGCGTTGAGGAGCAGGTAGAGACCTGCCACCGAGAGGAACACCCCGCCCAGCAGGAAGGCGGAATACACGATGTTGGGCAGCAGCACCACCCCGAGGGAGCCGAGCACCACAG
Source organism: Vulcanococcus sp. (assembly GCA_046094445.1). Taxonomy (GTDB): domain Bacteria; phylum Cyanobacteriota; class Cyanobacteriia; order PCC-6307; family Cyanobiaceae; genus Vulcanococcus. The sequence goes on along the minus strand of JBJTHL010000114.1, from coordinate 328 downwards.
CGGCCGACAGGGCCGCAAAGCAGAGCAGCTGGGTGGAGGAGGCGATGGTCATGGCTGGGTCTCCTCGGTGGCGGGAGCGGTTGGAGCGGGGGCCGCAGCTGCAGCGGCCTTGGGCAGGGTTTCCAGAACCTGAGCCGGCAGCTTTCCAGCGCGGGGGCGGCTGGGATCAACGCCGTGGGGATCCATTTCGCCCTTGGGCAGGTAGGCCAGCTCCCGCAGGGGGATCACCGCCGGATCGCTGGTCACGCTGGTGGGCAGGCGGCCCAGGGCGACGTTGTCGTAGTTGAGGCTGTGGCGATCAAACGCCGCCAGCTCGTACTCCTCGGTC
>JBJTHL010000113.1:0-3927 GCA_046094445.1 Vulcanococcus sp. | reverse complement strand
GCCGTGGAAGCTGGCCTGGGCGGTGAGGATCAGGGGACCGGGGCCGGCCGGATCGATGCCGCGCACCGTCTGCCCATGCTTCCGGGCCAGCTTGATCGCCGCCTCATTGGCCTCGGCGCCGGAGTTGCAGAAGAACACCCGATCCAGACAGCTGCGGCTGGTGATTGCGGCCGCCAGCTCCTGCTGCTCCGGAATCCGGTAGAGGTTTGACACGTGCTGGAGCTTGCCCAGCTGACGGCTCAGGGCCCGTCTGAGGCGGCGGTCGCTGTGGCCCAGGGTGCAAACGGCGATGCCGGCCACACCGTCGAGGTAGCGCTGGCCGGCGCTGTCCCACACCCACACGCCCTTGCCCCGCACCAGCTCCACGGGGAAGCGGGCGTAGGTGTCCATCACCGCCGAAGCGGGCGGAGTTGAGATGGGAGCGGTGGGACTCGAACCCACATGCCCGAGGGCGCTCGATTTTGAGTCGAGTCCGTCTACCAATTCCGGCACGCTCCCGCAGGCCGGAGCTTACGCGGCCAGGCTGGGCACGGCTCCGGTCTGGCTGACGCGCGTGATTGAGGCCCCCACGGCGTTGAGCTTGGTTTCCAGATGGGCGTAGCCCCGGTCCAGGTATTCCAGCCCCCGCACCGAGCTGATGCCCTCGGCGGCGAGCCCGGCCAGCACCATGGCGGCCGAGGCGCGCAGGTCGGTGCCCTGCACCGGAGCGCCGCTGAGGCGTGCCACCCCTTCCACGAAGGCGGTGTTGCCCTGCATGCGGATGGCGGCGCCCATGCGCTGCAGTTCCGCCACATGCTGCAGGCGATTCTCGAAGATGTTCTCGGTGATCACGCTGGTGCCCCGGGCCGTGGCCAGCAGGCTCATGAACGGCGCCTGCAGGTCGGTCGGGAAGCCGGGGAAGGGTTGGGTGCGCAGGTCGACCGCGTTGACCGTGCTGGCATCGATGGTGACGCTGGTGCCATTCACCTCCAGGCGGCAGCCGGCCTCCTCGAGCTTGGTGAGCACCGCGCCGAGGTGATCGGTGATCACCGGGCCCACGGTGAGCCTGGAGCGGGTGATGGCGCCCGCCAGCAGGAAGGTGCCGGCCTCGATGCGATCGGGGATCACGGCGTAATCAGCCCCGTGCAGCCGTGGCACGCCCACGATGGTGATGGTGGGGGTGCCCGCACCGCGCACCTTGGCACCCATGGCCAGCAGCAGACCGGCGAGGTCGACCACCTCCGGCTCTAGGGCGGCGTTTTCGATCACTGTCTCGCCCTCGGCGAGCACGGCGGCCATCATCAGCGTTTCGGTGGCACCCACACTGGGGCAATCCAGATGGATGCGCCCGCCGGTGAGGCGATGGCCCCGGCCCGGCACCACGGCCGACACCACGCCGTGCTCGATCGTGACCTGGGCGCCGAGGGCCTTGAGCCCCTTCACGTGCTCCACCACCGGCCGGGTGCCGATCTGGCAGCCGCCGGGCAGGGGCACGCGGGCAATGCCCAGCCGGGCCAGCAGCGGGCCGATGCAGAAGAAGCTCGCCCGCAGGCTGTTCACCAGCTCGTAGGGGGGCGAGGAGTGGCTCAGGCCGGAGCCATCCATGTCGATGCTGTCGCTGCCGCGCAGCACGCGGACCCCCAGCGACGTGAGGATCTCCGCCATCCCCTGGATATCGGTGAGCGGCGGCACGTTGCGCAGCCGCAGCGGATCGGAACTCAGCAGGCTGGCGGCCATCAGTACCAGGGCCGAGTTCTTGGCGCCGCTCACCCGCAGCTCCCCGCTCAGGCGGCGGCCACCGCAGATCTCGAGCTGAGGATTGAGAATGGTTTGAGACGGGACAACAGTCAGGGTCATGGCTTATGGAGGCCCGTCTCAGGGGCCCTATCTTGACAATCAACGTTGAGACCGTCTAGACGGCCGGAGCCGGAACTGGTCGCCTGGCCGTCGCGCGTTCGGGGGTGTACTCCGTCGGCTCCAGTGGTGGCGCCCCCAGGGCGGGCGATGGGGTACATTTTTGGGGTCGCCGCAAGGCGAAAGCCACAGGACGCCTCCCAGGCGCTCCACCCAGGCGGATGTGGCGGAATTGGTAGACGCGCTAGTTTCAGGTACTAGTGGCAGCAATGTCGTGGGAGTTCAAGTCTCCCCATCCGCACTGCAAAACCCCCCTCCACCCGAGGGGGGTTTTTTGTTGCTCCCCCGCTCAGCGGGTTGCGGCCTCCTGGCCGCTTGCCAGGCTGGGTTGGCCTTCATCGACGGCGCCCTTATGCTCGTTCTCAAGATCACCAATGCTTCGGAGGTGGTGGCGGCCAAGGTGGGCAAGCTGCTGGAGGCGTTCACCCCCGATCTGCTCGATCAGACCACCGTGGAGGACGTGCTGATCAAGGAGTTGATCAAAAACCTGGCCGCCGAAGGGCTCAAGGGCGAGGTGGCGGCGGTGCATGGGCTCGACCTGCAGGAGAAGGCGATCACGGTGAGCGAGGGGCTGCGGGTGCGGCGCCATCAGACGTTCTGAGCGGCGGGCCGTGGAGCTGATCACCAGCCGCCGCAATCCCCTGGTGGCCCGCCTGCGGGCTCTGCAGCAGCCCAAGGGTCGCCGCGAGCAGGGGCTGCTGCTGCTGGAGGGCACGCACCTGCTGCAGGAGGTGCTGCGACTGGGGTTGCAACCGGAGTGCCTGCTGGCCACCGAGGCCTGGCTGGAACGCCACGGTGCCCTGTTGGCCCTGGCGCCGCTGCCGCCGCAGCCCGTGGGGGAGGAGGTGCTGGCGGCGGTGGCCAGCACCGACCATCCCGATGGGGTGGTGCTCACCCTGGCGGCGGCGGCCCTGCCCCGGGCCCGCGGGGGCGGCGGTTTCGTGCTGGCCCTCGATCAGCTGCAGGATCCCGGCAATCTCGGCACCCTGCTGCGTACGGCCCTGGCGGCGGGTGTGGAGGAGGTGTGGCTGGGGGGCGGCGCCGACCCGCTGCAGCCCAAGGTGCTGCGGGCCTCCGCCGGTGCGGCCCTGGCGCTGCCGTTGTGGCGGGAGGCCGATCGCGCCGGTCTGCTGCCACTGCTGCAGGGGGCGCGGGCCGCCGGCCATCAGCTGGTGGCCACCCTGGTGGAGGGAGCGGGCGGTGTCGAGGCGCCGATTCCCTACTGGCAGCTCGACTGGAGCCGCCCCACGGTGCTGCTGCTGGGCAATGAGGGGGCGGGGCTGCACCCGGAGCTGGAGGCCCTGGCCAGCCTGCGGGTCACCATCCCCCACAGCCGCTCGGTGGAATCGCTGAACGTGGCGGTGGCGGCCGGGCCGTTGCTGCTGGAGCGCTGGCGGCAGCAACGGCAGCGGGCCTGATTGGCCCCCGGCAGGGGAGAATGCCCGCCACGTGCGCATGCAAGCGGTGAGCGAGGGCAGCTTTGATTTTGATGTGATCGTGATCGGCGCCGGCTACGGCGGCTTCGATGCGGCCAAGCACGCCGCCGAGCATGGCCTGCGCACGGCGATCATCGAAAGCCGCGACATGGGCGGCACCTGCGTGAACCGCGGCTGCGTGCCCTCCAAGGCGCTGCTGGCCGCCAGCGGCCGCGTGCGCGAGCTGGCGGATGCGGAGCACCTCAAGGGGTTCGGCATCCATGCGGCGCCGGTGCGCTTCGAGCGCCAGAAGATCGCCGACCACGCCAACCAGCTGGTGGCCACGATCCGCGGCAACCTCACCAAAACCCTGGAGCGCGCCGGCGTCACGATCATCCGCGGCACGGGCCGTCTGGAAGGCCCCCAGAAGGTGGGCGTGCGCGAGATCAATGGCGTGGATCGCGTGCTCAGCGGCCGCGACGTGATCATCGCCACCGGTTCGGATCCCTTCGTCCCCCCCGGCATCGAAACCGACGGCCGCACCGTGTTCACCAGCGATGAAGCCGTGAGTCTGGAGTGGCTGCCCCGCTGGCTGGCGATCGTGGGCAGCGGCTACATC
>JBJTHL010000112.1:0-3832 GCA_046094445.1 Vulcanococcus sp. | reverse complement strand
GGCATAGCTGGCGTCGTTAAGGACAGCGGCGATCAGGGCGCAGATGTCGCGGCGGGAAATCCAGCTCATCCACTGGCGGCCGCCCGCCGGCGCGGGGCACGCTCCTTAGCCTGGCGCTCATCAATCGGGAGCGTGCGCGTGCGGATCTTGCTGGTGGGCTGCAGCGGCTTGGTGGGGCGCGGCTTGCTGCCGCTGCTGCTGGAACAGGGGCACCACTGCACCCTGGTGAGCCGTGCACCCCGGCCGCTGCCAGGCCTGGAGCATCCAAGCTTGCAGCGCTTCCAGGCCGATCCCTCCCAGGGGGCGAGCTGGCGGCAGCCGCAGTTGCTGGAGGCCCTCACCGCCGCCGAAGCCGTGGTGAACCTGGCCGGCGAACCGATCGCCGAACAACGCTGGACGCCCCAGCATCTGCAACTGCTGCGCGACAGCCGCATCCTCACCACCCGCCATCTGGTGGACGCCCTGGCCGCCCTGCCGGCCGGCCAGCGGCCCCAACTGCTGATCAATGGCTCCGCCATCGGCTACTACGGCACCAGCAGTACCGCCGTGTTCACCGAAGACAGCCCCGCTGGGGCTGATGTTCTGGCTGCACTCTGCGTGGCCTGGGAGGCGGAAGCCCGCCGGGCCGAGGGGCTGTGCCGGCTGGTGATCCTGCGCACCGGCATCGTGCTGGCGGCCGATGGTGGTGCCCTGGGCAAGATGTTGCCGGTGTTCCGCCTCGGCTTCGGCGGGCCCATCGGCGATGGCCGCCAGTGGATGAGCTGGATTTCCCGCCGCGACATCTGCGCGCTGATCGCCGCTGCCCTCAACGACGCCAGCTACGCCGGCGTCTACAACGCCACGGCGCCACAGCCCAGCACCATGGCCGCCTTCGCCGCCGCCCTGGGGCGCTGCTTGGGGCGTCCCAGCCTGCTGCCGGTGCCGGCGCCGATCCTGAGCCTGCTGCTGGGTGATGGCGCCAAGGTGGTGCTCGAAGGCCAGCAGGTGCTGCCGCAGCGGCTGCAGCAGCAGGGCTTTGCCTTCCGCGATGCCGAGCTCAGCGCTGCCCTTGCCGCTGCCACCAGCTCAGCACCCCGCTGAGCAGGGCGGCCGCCATCAGCAGGCCGATGGCCGGGGTGAACAGCGGCTCCCACAGCGCCTGAAACAGGTTCAGTGGAGCCTCGATCTTGCGGCTGTGGCACAGCACGGCCACCCCGAACCACAGGGCGCCGGCGATCACCACGAACACGTCGATCACCAGCAGGGTATCGATCCAGCCCTTGAGCCGCTGGCCCAGGCCCATGGGCGCGGAGCTGGAGCTGGTGCTGGGGCCGTCAGCCATGGGGGCGCTGCGCAAGCAGCTGGTGGAGGTCGGCGGCCATCCTGGCGGCCCCGCCGGCGGTGCCGATGCGCTCCAGCCCCAGCTGTTGCAGCTGCTGCCGCCAGGCTGGATCGTGGCGCAGGCGCTCCAGCAAACCAGCAGCCAGCTGGGCGCCGCGGCTGCGTTGCTCCTCGCTGCCGGGGGCGCCGGGGGCGCACACCAGGCCCGGCCCCAGCAGCCGCCGCTGCGCTTCCGCGAAGCCGGCCGTGAACTGCGGCCCGCCACCCTCCAGCTGCAGCACCGGTTTGCCCAGGCCCACCGCCTGCTCGGCGGCGGTGCCGGTCATGGAGATCAGCAGGTCGCATTGCTGCACCACGGCGGCGAAGCGGCCCCACTCCAGCTGCAGCTGCAACGGCCCCCGCTGCAGCCGGCAGCGACTGGGGCTATCGAGATGCAGGCGCCAGCCCAGCGCACTGGCCAGCGGCGCCACCTCCTGGGGGGTGAGCTTGCCCACCAGGGCTGCATGCAGCCCCAGCCGGGCCGGTTGGCGCAGAACCTCCGGCAACTGCTCCAGCAGCCGCAGCATCAGCTCCAGGTTGTGCACGGCCTCCGGCAGCCGGCTGCCCGGCAGCAGCCCCAGCCGTTGCAACGGCGCCCCCGCCAGGGGCGGGCTGCTCACCAGGGCGCCATCAAAGAAGGGGTTGCCGAAGAACCGCACCGGGCGCCCCAGCTGCTGGCTGAGGTCGTCGGCTGTGAGGGGATCGCGGCTGTAGACACGCCGGTTCCGGCGGCTGCGCAGGCAGCCGTTGCAGGGCCAGGGCATCCGCAGCCGGCCCTCGTAGTGGCTGGAGTAGGCCACCAGATAGGTGGCCGTGGGCCGGCGGCTCAGCCAGGCCGCCACCAGGGGGATCACGTCGCCCACCACCAGGATCAGGTCGTAGCGGTGGGCGATGCGCAGCAGCAGGGCCAGCCGTTGCAGCAGGTACAGCACCTGCCCCTGCACCACCTCCTTGAGCCGGGCCATGGTGCTCGTGTAGCCCAGGCCGCCGGTGCTGTATTCCCGGGTGCGGCCCAGCAGCGGCAGCTGGGCGTTGGCATAGGCCCGGCCGTGCCCCACCAGAGGCAGGGCCTCCACGCGGTGGCCGAGCTGGTTGAGCTCAGCGCCGATCAGGGCGCCACTGAGGTCTTCCCCGTGGCCGTTGCTGAGCAGCAGAACCCGCGCCGGCCGGGCGCCGGCGCTCAACCCTGCAGCCAAGCCTTCACCTTCTGCAGGGCCTGCCAATCGGGGCGCCGGACCAGACCGTCGGCAATGGCGTCGTCGAGCTCGCCGGCCAGTTCCGGTGCCAGCGCCCGCAGCCGCTGCACCAGCTCGATGTGTTCGCGCACGCCCTTGGCGTTGGTTTCCAGCATCGCCAGGCAGAGGTTGATGCGGGCCTGGGGGTCCTGCGGGTTGAGCTTCACGGCCGTGCGGGCAGCGCGCAGGGCGGCCTGGGGCTGGTTGTCGAGCAGCTGCAGCCAGGCCAGGCAGGTCCAGCCCGCCGACAGCCGCGGATCCTGGCGGGTGATCTGCAGGAAGCTGTCGATGACCTCCTCCAGGGGAGCACCCTCCTGGTAGCGGGCCAGCGCCTGCTCAAACAGGGTGGTTGGTTCCGCGACGGCGTCGGTCATGGGCTGGCAGCAGGCCTGATCGTGTCCTCAGATTCGCACCCGGGCGGTCAGCACCGGCAGCCGGCTGGGATCCGCCACCGCTCACACGGCTCACACCGCGAACGAGCTGCCGCAGCCGCAGGTCTGGGTGGCGTTGGGGTTGGTGAAGTTGAAGCCGCCACCGATCAGGGCACTGGAGAAGTCCAGCTGCATGCCGTAGATGTAGAGGAGGCTCTTGGGGTCGCTCACCACCGTGAAGCTGGGGGCACCGCTGGCTTCGTACTCGTAGCGCTCGTCATCGTCGCGGATCTCGGCGGCGTCGATGAAGTCCATCGTGTAGCTCATGCCGCTGCAGCCGCCGGAGCGCACCCCCACCCGCAGCACCTTGCCGTTGCCCTGGGCCGGCAGCAGCGTGGCCAGCTGACGCATCGCCGATTCGGTGATCAGGATGCCTTTGCCGTCGCGGCCGGTGTGGGTGGCCTGGGGCGCAGTGGCCGTGGCTTCGCTGGCGGCCGGGCTGGCGATCTCGCTGGTCATCGGGGGCTGCACGCCTGTAAACCCCACTGTATGGAGCTCCGCTGCGGCCTGGTTGTCCGGATCACCGCTCCGGATCACCCCTCCGGGTCGCTGCCCGGAAGGGCGTCTCCATAGAGTCGTGGCCAAACAGCGGGAGTAAGCAGGGTGCGCGTCGCCATCGTGGGTGCGGGTCTGGCCGGGTTGGCGGCGGCGGTGGATCTGGTGGATGCCGGCCATCAGGTGGATCTCTATGAGGCCCGGCCGTTCATGGGCGGCAAGGTGGGCAGCTGGGTGGATGAGGGCGGCAACCACATCGAGATGGGGCTGCATGTGTTCTTCTTCAACTACGCCAACCTCTTCGCCCTGCTG
>JBJTHL010000111.1:0-4895 GCA_046094445.1 Vulcanococcus sp. | reverse complement strand
CGCCACCGCCTCCGGATCCAGCAGGAACTCCTCCGGGATCGACGGGGGTGGTTCGTCGTCCGGGGTGTCCTCGTCCTGGTCGTCGTCGGGGTCGTCGTTGTCGGGCTCGTCGGGCTCCTGCTCGTTCTCGGGCTGCTCGGGGTCCTCCGGGGGCTGCTCCCCCTGCGGCGGCGGTGGCGGTGGCGGCGGTTCCAGGGGCTGATCGGGATCCGGTGGCGGCAGCTGCAGGGCCCGCGGCGCGATCACCAGGCGCACGGCCACCTGCAGGTCGTCGGCCTCCACGCGATCCCGGCCGCTGAGGGCGGCATGGGCGCGGGCCACCCGCACGGCGTACAGCTCGCTGCGGTGGCCCTCCACACCGCCGCGCATCGCTTCCTTCACCAGATAGGCGATCTGCTCGCGCGTGATCTGCACGTCCGGCAGCCATTGGCGCGCCAGCAGCAGCTGGGTGGCCAGGGCGTCGGTGTCCTCCTGCCAGCGGGCGCCGAAGGCTTCGCTGGATTCGGCGTGACCCAGGGCGCTGCGGGTGATCTCCACCCGCTGCTCCAGCTCGAGGGTCTGGTTGGCGCTCAGGCAGATGGCAAAGCGATCCAGCAGGTGGTCGCGGATGGCCCCCTCCTCGGGGTTGTAGGTGGCGATCAGCAGGCAGCGGCAGGGGTGGCTGAGGCTCAGGCCCTCCCGCTCGATCCGGTTCTCACCGGAACCCACCGCCGCCAGCAGCAGGTTGGTGATGGTGTCGTCGAGCAGGTTCAGCTCATCCACGTAGAGCACGCCCCGGTGCGCCTCCGCCAGCAGCCCCGGCTGGAACACCGCCTGGCCGCTGGCCAGGGAGGCGGTCACATCCACCGAACCCACCAGGCGGTCTTCGGTGATGCCCAGGGGCACCTGCACGAAGGGGGCAGGGATCACCTGGGTGGGCAGCAGGGCGCTGGTGTCTTCGCCGCTGGGGTCGGCGCCGAGGGCCTGCAGCCGTGCGCGGGTGGCGGCATCCCAGTCGTCCGGACGGCGCGGATCGATGTTCAGGGCCGCCGGTGCCGGCTGCCCGGGGCTGGTGGTGCCCAGATCGAGCACATCGATCGGCGGCAACAGGGCGTGCAGCCCCCTCGCCAACACGGATTTGCCCGTCCCGCGGCCCCCGGCGATCACCACACCGCCCAGGCCCGGGTCCACCGCGGCCAGCAGCAGCGCCAGCTTGAGCGTGCCGTGGCCGGTGACGGCTGCCAGCGGGAAGGCCCGTGCCGCCGCCTGGGCCCCGTCGCTGCGGTTGACGTCACGGCCTGTGGTGAGTCCGCTTGCAACCATGGAGGAGCCTGGGCCCAGAGTCGTTGTGCGCGCCAGTCTCGCTGATCAGGCCTGCCTGGGTCCGACATCCAGCCTGGCCATCGCCCTCGGCGCCAACCTCCCCAGCCCAGCCGGTGATCCGATCGCCACCCTGGTGGCGGTGCGTCCTCAGCTGGAGCAGGTGCTGCAGGGCTGGTGGGCCGCCTGCGGCGCGCCGCCGGTGCTGCAGTGCCATTGGTCGCCCCTGTTCGCCACCGAACCGGAGGGCGGTCCGCCGGATCAGCCCGTTTACTGCAATGCCGTGCTGCTGGTGGAGGCAGCCGATGGGCTGAGCCTGGAGCCTGACTCTGGGGGACCGGCCGCTGCCCTGACCCTGCTGCAGGGCCTGCATGCGCTGGAGCGCCGCTACGGCCGTCAGCGACGTGAGCGCTGGGGGCCCCGCAGCCTGGATCTCGATCTGCTGTGGTGGGGTGAACTCCACCAGGCCACCGCCAGCCTGGACCTGCCCCACCCCCGCTGGCACGAGCGGGCGTTTGTGCTGGCGCCCCTGCTGGCGATCGACCAGCGCCTGGGCCGCCCCGTGTGGCGTCCCCCTGGTGCTTCTGCCGCGCCGGAGTGACGCGGCAGAAGCACCAGGCCTGCACTGGCATGGGCGTGGTGGGGCCTGCGATGCTGGCGGCCAGCTCATGCCAACTCCGCTCCGCACCCGCCATGGCGCCCTTGCCTGCCCCTGAGCCCGCGCGGCTGCTGGAGACCAGCGCCAGCCTGGATGTGCGAAAACTGCGCTTTGAGGTGAACCGCCTCGCCCTGCCGATGGGCCTGGAAGGCACCTTTGGCGTGATCAAGCATCCCGGCGCCTCGCTGGCGGTGCCGGTGCTCGATGACGGCCGGGTGGTGGTGTTGCGCCAGTACCGCTTTGCGGTGGCCACCCGCTTGCTGGAGTTTCCCGCGGGCACCCTGGATCCGGGTGAAACGCCGCTTTCCACCATGCAGCGAGAGCTGCAGGAGGAGGCCGGCTACAGCGCCGCCCGTTGGGATGCCCTGGGGGCGATGCTGCCCTGCCCGGGTTATTCCGATGAGGTGATCCACCTCTTTCTGGCGCGGGAGCTCACGGTGCTCAGCGAGCGCCCGCCCGGCGATGACGACGAGGACCTGGAGGTGGTGCTGCTGGAGCCCGACCAGCTGGATGCGGCCTTGGCCGGCGGCGATGAATACCTCGATGGCAAGAGCGTGACCGCCTGGTTCCGGGCGCGGCAGTTGCTGGGGCTGTGAGCGCTCCCCACTGGCTGTTCTGGCATCGCCGCGACCTCCGCCTGGCTGACAACCTCGGCCTGGCGGCGGCGGCGGCGGCCACGCCGGCTGTGACCGGTGTGTTCGTGCTCGATCCGGCCATCCTCGGCTCCGCCGACATGGCACCGGCCCGGGTGTGGTTTCTGCTGGAGAGCCTGCAGGAGCTGCAGCGCAGCTGGCGCCAGGCGGGCAGCCGGTTGCTGGTGCTGCAGGGCAACCCGGAGCGGGAGCTGCCCCGCCTGGCGGCGGCCCTCGGCGCCGAGGTGGTGGCCTGGAACCGCGATGTGGAGCCCTACGGCCGCGCCCGCGATCGCCGCGTGGCGGCTGCCCTGCAGGCTCAGGGCCAGCGGGTGCTGGCCGATTGGGATCAGCTGCTGCTGCCCCCCGAAGCGCTCAAGACGGGCGCCGGCGATCCCTATCGCGTGTATGGCCCGTACCTGCGCAACTGGCGCGGTCAGGTGGAGCGCCGTTGGGCGCTGGGGGCCTCGGCGTTGGCGGGCGGCCTGGATCCCCTGCCGGCCCCCGCTGGTCTGCTGGATCGGTCTGCAGCCTGCCTGGGCCTCGATCCCTCGCTGCCGCTCCTGGAGAACCTGCCCACTGCGGAGCCATGGGCCCAGCGGTTTGACGGAGCAGACCGCTGCCCCTGCCGTCCGGGAGAGGCGGCGGCGCAGGCCCAGTTGCGCGCGTTCTGCGAGGGCGCCGCTGCGGGCGTGGCTGGGGCGGCCGGTGGTGCGTCGGCCGGAGCGTCGGCCGGTGGGCGCGGCATTCCGGTGTTGGGCTATGAGCCTGGGCGCAATCTGCCGGCGGAGGCGGGAACCTCTGGGCTGAGTGCAGCCCTGAAGTTCGGCACCTTGAGTCCGCGCCAGGCCTGGGCGGCGGCCCAGGAGGCGCGCCAGCTGGCCCAGGCACTGGGTGGGGCTGAGGAGGCCCTGGCTTCGATCGGGGTGTGGGAGCAGGAGCTGGCCTGGCGCGAGTTCTATCAGCAGGCGCTGTTTCACTTCCCCGAGCTGGCGGAGGGGCCTTACCGCCCCCAGTGGCGTCACTTCCCCTGGGAGAACCATCAGGGCCGCTACGAGGCCTGGTGCGAGGGGCTCACCGGCATGCCGATCATCGATGCAGCCATGCGCCAGCTCAACGAGAGCGGCTGGCTGCACAACCGCTGCCGCATGATCGTGGCCTCCTATCTGGTGAAGGATCTGATCTGCGACTGGCGCTGGGGCGAGACCGCCTTCATGCAGCGGTTGGTGGATGGTGATCTGGCGGCCAACAACGGCGGCTGGCAGTGGAGTGCCAGCAGCGGCATGGATCCCAAGCCCTTGCGCATCTTCAACCCCGCCACCCAGGCGTCCAAGTTCGACCCCAAGGCCGCCTACATCCGCCACTGGTTGCCGGAGCTGCGGCATGTGAACACCGCCGATCTGATCAGCGGGGAGATCGCACCCCTGGAGCGCCGCGGCTATCCAGCCCCGCTGGTGAACCACAAGCAGCAGCAGGCACGGTTCAAGGCCCTCTACGCCGCGTTGCCGAAGGGGTGATCCCGGGCTTCCCCGTGGCCAGCCTGCTCAGGCGGCCACGGCGGCGGGAGCAGCGGCTTCAGTGCTTTGTTCAGCGGCGTCGCCATTGCCGTTGCTGCCGGGGGCCTGGCTGCCGGTGAGCTGCAGCAGCACGCTGATCACCTGTTGCTGTTGGGCGGCAGTCAGTTCGGGGAAGATCGGCAGGCTGAGCACCTCGGTGCAGAGGCGTTCGGTGATCGGCAGGGAGCCGGGGCCGTAGCCGAGGTCGGCGTAGGCCGGCTGGCGGTGAATGGGGATCGGGTAGTAGATGATCGTGGTGACGCCGGCGGCCTGCAGCTGCTGCTGCAGCCAGTCGCGGCAGGCGGCTTCCGGCAGGCCGTGCTCGGCGCTGACGCTCGAGGGGGTGCAGCTCGCGTTGGCGCACGCTTTGCTGGCGCCGCAGCTGGGCACCCGCACCACGAACTGGTTCCAGCTGTGGCCCTCCGGGCCGGCTTCCGGGAGCTGGATGCAACCGGCTGTGCTCAGGGCCGCCCGGTAGCCGGTGGCGACGGCCCGGCGACGGTCGATCCAGGCGTTGAGACGGGGCAGCTTCACGTTCAGCACCGCCGCTTGGATGGCATCGAGGCGGCTGTTGTAGCCGAGGGCGGTATGCAGGTAGCGGCGCGGCATGCCGTGCACCGCCAGTTCACGCATGGTCTGAGCCAGGGCGCCATCGCGACAGGTGACGGCCCCGCCATCGCCGGCGCCGCCGAGGTTCTTGGTGGGGAAGAAGCTGAAACAGCCCACATCGCCCCAGCTGCCCACGGGCCG
>JBJTHL010000110.1:0-13174 GCA_046094445.1 Vulcanococcus sp. | reverse complement strand
TGGCCATCGCGCCCGTGCAGCCGTTCCGCCGCCGCGGCGCTCACCACCACCTGGCCGCCGCGGTCGCCCCGCAGCCAGATGTCGCCCAGCTCATCGGCCGCCGCGCCGGCCGCCAGCAGGCCCTGGCGGTGCTGGTGCTGGAGAGCGGCAGCGGTGAGGCCGTGGAGGCCAAGGCCGATGCCCTCCGCGCCGAGGGCATCGCCGTGGCCCTGGGTCAGCCCCTCACGGCCGAGATCCTCAGCCAGCTGCCGGCCGCACCGGAGCGGGTGATCGTGAGCCCCGGCATCCGCTGGGACCATCCGGCCCTCGAAGCCCTGCGCCAGCACGGCGTGCGCCTCGACGGCGAGATCACCACCGCCTGGGAGGCCAGCCGGCCCGTGCCCTGGATCGGCATCACCGGCACCAACGGCAAAACCACCGTGACCCACCTGGTGGCCCACCTGCTGGCGGAAGCCGGGCTGGAGGCGCCCATGTGCGGCAACGTGGGGTTATCGGCAGCTGAACTGGTGCTGGAGCGTCAGCGCTCCGGAGCCTCCCTGCCGCAGTGGCTGGTGGTGGAGCTCAGCAGCTATCAGATCGAGGCGGCCCCGGCCCTGGCCCCGCAGATCGGCCTGTGGACCACCCTCACCCCCGATCACCTGGAGCGCCACGGCACGCTCGACAACTACCGCGCGATCAAACGCAGCCTGCTGGAGCGCTCGGCCGTGCGCATCCTCAATGGCGACGACCCAGACCTGCGCAGCCGTGCCGCCAGCTGGGATCAGGCCCGGTGGATCACCGCCGGCGACCGGGCCGCCGCCCGCGCTGCCGGCCTCGAACCCCACCTCTGGGTGGAGGGCGATCAGGTGATCGGCGCCGATGGACTGCTGCTGGATGCCAGAGCCCTGGCCATGCCGGGCCGCCACAACCGCCAGAACCTGCTGCTGGCTGCGGCCGTAGGCCTGGAGCTGGGGATCAGCGGTGCCGCCATGGAGGCGGCCTTCCGGGTTTTTCCCGGCGTACCCCATCGGCTGGAGCGGCTGCGGGAGCTGGAGGGGGTGACCTGGTTCAACGACAGCAAGGCCACCAATTACGACGCCGCCGAGGTGGCCCTCAAAGCCCTGGAGGGGCCGCTGGTGGTGCTGGCGGGCGGCGAATCCAAACGCGGGGATGCCAGCGGCTGGATTCGCGAGCTGCAGCGCCAGGCGCGGGCGGTGGTGCTGTTCGGCGCCGCCCGCGAGCCATTCCAGGGCCTGCTGCAGGCGGGGGGGTACACCGGCAGCGTGGAGTGCGTCGGCGATCTCGCTCAGGCCGTACCGCTGGCCCGGCACCTGGCCGCGGCGTTGGGCTGCCGAGCGGTGCTGCTCTCACCGGCCTGCGCCAGCTTCGACCAATACCGCGATTTCGAAGCCCGCGGCGATCACTTCCGCCAGCTGGTGCAGGCCCAGACCAGCCGCTAGCCTCGCGCCAACCTGGCAACAGCGATGGCCTACTGGCTGATGAAGAGCGAGCCCGACGTGTATGGGATCGACCATCTTCAGCGCGAGGGCAGCACCCTGTGGGATGGGATCCGCAACTACCAGGCGCGCAACTTCATGCGCAGCATGGCCATCGGTGATCGGGCGTTCTTTTATCACTCCAATGCCAAACCACCGGGCATCGTGGGGCTGATGGAGGTGATCGAAACGGGCCTCACCGACCCCAGCCAGTTCGACCCCAGCAACAAGTATTTCGATCCCAAGGCCACGGCCGACAAGCCCCGCTGGGATTGCGTGCGCCTGGCTTACGTGGGCCGCTTCGCCGCGCTGCTCAGCCTCGACAGCCTGCGGGAGCAGTTCAGCGTGGAGGAGCTGGCGGTGGTGCGCAACGGCAACCGCCTCTCGATCCTGCCGGTGCCCGACGCCAGCGCCCAGCGGCTGCTGGAGCTGCTGGGGCCGCTCTGATGCCGCCGCTGCAGGCCGGGGTGACCCTGGGCCGGGGCTGGCAGCTGCTCGGGCGGCAACCGCGCCTGTTGCTGGGGTTCAGCGCCCTGGGCTGCACCCTGCAGGGCCTCGGCTGGCAGCTGTTCGCCCTGGGCCATCGGGCCGAGAGCGGCGTGCAGGCCCTGCTGCTGCATGGGCTGGGGCTGGGGCTCTACCTGGGCAGCGTGATCTGGTTGATCGATGGGCTCACCCGGGCCGGGCTCAGCCTCAGCGCCGGGCGCCGCAGCAGCTGGCGGCGGCTCGGCCACTGGCATGGTGGAGCCAGCTGGTGTCTGGCCCTGGGGCTGCTCAATGCCGGCCTGACGGCTCTGGTGGCGGCGCTGGCGGGCTTCATGCTGGGCTCCCTGGGGCTGCAGCTGATCGAGGCCCTGGGGCTGCCGAGTCTGCTGGGACAGCAGACCCTGCTGAACCTGCTGCCCTACCCCTGCAGCCTGTTGGCGGCCCTGATCACGCTGCTCAGCCAGCTGTTCAACCCGGCGCTGGTGATCGCGGAGCGGCTCAGCCCCTCGCGGGCCTACCACCAGGGCTGGCGTCTGCTGAATCGCCACTGGCCAGGCCTGCTGCGGCTGCTGCCCTTGCTGGCGGGCATCCTGCTCGGACCGTTCGTGCTGCTGCTGCTGCTCCAGGCCAGCCTCACGCTCCTGGGGCTGGAGCAGGCCAGCTGGCTGCTGCTGCCGGCGTTCTGGCTGGCCATGGTGGCTGCGCTGCCGCTGCTGGCCTGCAGCGTGGCTGCCGCCTACCGCCAGCTCAGGGCAGCGGATCGCTGAAACGGGGCTGCTGAGGGAACAGGTTGGCCAGGTAGCAGCGGGTGATCTCGCGAGTCTGCACACCGTTCTGCACCAGGAAGCCGGCCAGTGCGGCCTGGAACAGGCGGTACTGATCCCAGTTGGGATGGGCCTCGATGAAGCCCTGCATCGACTGCAGCAGGGGTTCAGGCACATCCGCCCGCATGCTCACCGTGGCCGTGTTCTCCATCCGACAGTCCGCTGGACCCATCCAGTTCCCCACGCCGGGGGAGAACGGTCAACCGCGGCGGCGGTGGCGGTCTCGCAGGCTGTCTCAGGCTGAGAGTTGCTGCAGCCCAAAGGTTTTGCGGCGGTCTGCCAGCGCTGCTGGACCGCGGCTGTGCAGGGGTCGAGGGGCTGTCAACGGGAAAGCCGCCGCAGGGGACGTTCTCCCCAGAGCCTTGCCGCAGCGGGGCCGCTGGCCCCTGAGGCTGGGGAAAACCGGTGCAAACCCCTGCGGAGAGGGACCATGGGCTGGGGAGAACGGCTCTGATCAGCAGTGCTGATCACAGGGGCAATCTCGCGCTCGATCTCAGCGGAGTGCCTCAGGCAAGCTGTGCCGAGCAACGTCCTGTCATGTCCATCGCCCTGCTCGGAACCGGCCTGCTGGGCAGCGCCATCGGCAGCCGCCTGCTGGAGCGGGGCCATCGGCTCACGGTGTGGAACCGTTCTCTGCAGCGCTGCGAGGCCCTGGCCGCCGCCGGTGCCACCGTGGCCGCCAGCCCGGCGGAGGCCGCCCAGCAGGCCACCTGGCTGATCACGGTGCTCAGTGATGGGCCAACCACCGCGGCGGTGCTGCTGGATCAGGTGGGGCCAGCGCTGGCGGGGCGTCGGGTGCTGCAGATGGGCACCATCGGCAGCGGCGAAAGCGTGGCCCTGGCTGCAGCGGTGGCGGCCCGCGGCGGCCGCTATCTGGAGGCCCCCGTGCTCGGCAGCCGTCCCGAGGCCCTCAGCGGCAGCCTGCAGCTGATGGCGGGAGGCCCCAGGGATCTGCTGGAGGAGGCGCTGCCCCTGCTGCGCCACCTGGCGCCTGAGCCGCGTCACCTCGGTGAGGTGGGCAGCGCCATGGCCACCAAGCTGGCCCTGAACCAGCTGATCGCCAGCCTCACCCACGCCTTCAGCCTGTCGCTGCATCTGGTGCAGCAGCAGGGGGTGGATCCGCAGGCCTTCATGGGGGTGCTGCGTGGCAGCGCCCTGTATGCCCCCACGTTCGACAAAAAACTCGAGCGGGAGCTCAGCGGGGACTACGCCAACCCCAACTTCCCCACGGCGCACCTGCGCAAGGATCTGGCCCTGTTCCTGCGGGAAGCCGAAGCCAGCGGCCTGAACGGCGAGGGGCTCCTGGGCCTGCTGAAGCTGCTGCAGGGGGCCACCGCTGCCGGGCTCGACGCCCAGGACTACTGCGCTCTGCACGCCCTCACGGCTGGCCGTGCAGCTGCTGCAGAGCCGCATTGAAGGCCTGGCTGGCCGGGGCCGGCCAGGCCCCCTCAAAGGCGCGCTGCCCCGGTGCGGGACTGAGCACCACCTGCAGGCCCCAGCTGAGGCGATCCCCGTCGATCGCCAGCCACCAGGGGGCACGTTCCAGCTCCAGGCTGATGCTCTCCTCCGCCATCAACTGATCCACCAGGGCGGCGTGCTGCTCCACCAGATCAGCCACGGCCCTGCGCAGGGCCTCGGCTTCAGCGCCGCTGAGCTCCACGGCCCAGCCGGCACCAGCGATCAGAACGGAAAACGGCTCACGCCCGGGATCCCAGGCCAACCGCCATCCCGGCCCCTCGCGCTCGATCGGACCGACGGCGTTGGGCACCGGCAACGGCGGGGTCAGCCGGGCAGCAGGTCGGGCTGGTCCTGCTCGTCGCTCAGCTCGATGATCGCCCGTTGCACGGGTTTCACCATCGAATCCTCGAGCAGGCCGTCGAAATCATCGAAGCGGCGCTGCTTGGCGCGGAAGGCGATGCGCACGGTGGTGAGGTAGCGATTGCTCGACTGCCGCACGAGGCTCTCGGCGCGCTGGGCAAGTTCCTTGGGGCTGACGTTGACGCCGAGATACATGCACTACTCACCAATGGAGCCATCGTAAGCCAGCAGGCCACCGCCGAACGGCAGCACCACCGGGAACACCAGCGGCTCACAGCCGGGGGCCAGCAGACGAATCTCCCGGGCCAGGCCCAGCGCCGCCAGGGGTGGCCGCAGCAGCGGCAGCAGGCCGCTCACCACCGCCCGATGGGCCGCATCGCGGCACGCGATGCGCACGCAGCCCCAGCCGCGACTGAGGCGAGCGGCCAGCAGCGGGTCGAGCCGCCGCGCCAGCTCAGGGTCCTCGCGATAAAAGGACCAGATCGCCACAGACACCCGATCCATCGCAGTACAGGACCCCCTGGTCTCACCATGCAGCGTCTGGATGCGCCACGCTCGCTGACGGCCGTTTCCCTTCAGCTTTGCGCCCATGGCCGGCACCCTCGCCATCGACCTTGGCAGCACCACCACAGTGGTGGCTTACCAGGGCGCCGACGGTTCGGCGCCCCGCTTGCTGGAGCTGCCGCCTTACAGCAGCGCCGATCCCAGCGTGATCCCCAGCCTGCTGTGGCTGCAGAGCCCCGAGGCAGCCCAACCGCTGATCGGCCGCCAGGTGCTGGAGGCGGGCCTGCTGGAACGGGGCGGTCCCCAGCTGCAGCGCGATTTCAAGCGGCTGATCGGCGGCCCGGCCGGCGGCGA
Organism: Vulcanococcus sp.; assembly: GCA_046094445.1. GTDB lineage: Bacteria > Cyanobacteriota > Cyanobacteriia > PCC-6307 > Cyanobiaceae > Vulcanococcus. Next base: position 7,713 of record JBJTHL010000110.1, on the reverse strand, counting down.
CAGCGCGGGCAGCCTGCTCAGCCCCGAGCAGAGTGGCCGGCTGCTGCTCACGCGCATCTGGCGGCAGCTGCCGGCGGATCTCAACCCCCACCGGCTGGTGCTCACCGCCCCGATCGACAGCTACCGCGGCTACCGCCAGTGGCTGCTGGAGGCCATCGCTGAGCTGGCGGTGGCGGAGGTGGCCTTGGTGGATGAACCCACCGCCGCCGCCATCGGGGCCGGCCTCGCCCCCGGCAGCACCGTGCTGGTGCTCGACCTGGGGGGCGGCACCACCGATCTGGCGGTGGTGAACCTGGAGGGGGGCGAAGGGCGGGCGGCGCCGATGGCCCAGCTGCTGCGCTTCGGCGGCCGCAGCCTGCAGGACAGCCGCCAGGCCCTGCGCACCGCCACGGTGCTGGGCAAGGCAGGCCTGGCGGTGGGCGGCCGCGACATCGACCGCTGGATCGCCGCTGCCCTCTGCCCGGAGGCCCTCAGCGGCGGGGAAGCCCCGGCGGGCCTGCTCACAGCCTGCGAGCGGCTGAAATGCCAGCTCAGCGAGCGAGAGGAGGCCCTCACCCTCTGGGCCGCCGAGGGGCAGCCCCCCCGCGAGCTGCGCCTGCGCCGGGCGCAGCTCGACGACCTGCTGCAGCGCCAGGGCCTGCTGGAGCTGCTCGACGATCTGCTGGAACAGGCCCTGGCGGGGGCCCGCGCCGCCGGCGTGCAACCGCGCGACCTGGCGGCCGTGCTGAGCGTGGGCGGCAGCAGCCGCCTGCCCCTGATCCAACGCTGGCTGGCGGAACGGCTGGCGGGTGTACCCCTGCGGGGGGAACGGCCGGTGGAGGCTGTGGCGATGGGGGCCCTCAGCCTCACCCCCGGTGTGGCGGTGCGCGATGTGCTCAGCCGCGGCGTGTCGCTGCGCTGCTGGGACCAGCGCAGCGCCGACCATCGCTGGCACCCCCTGTTCGTGGCCGGTCAGGCCTGGCCCAGTCCGCGCCCCCTGGAGCTGGTGCTGGCCTGCAGCCGGCCGCAGCAGGGTGCGCTGGAGCTGGTGCTGGGGGAACCGGCGGCCGATGAGCGCCGCGAGGTGGTGTTCGTGGAAGGGCTGCCGGTGCTGCGCCGGCGCCCCGCCGGCAGCGCCCGGGTGATCCCCTGGGCGCAGCAGCCTGCACCGCTGCCCCTGGACCCGCCCGGGGAACCCGGGGAAGACCGCTGGGAACTGGCCTTCAGCATCGATGCCGCCGGCGAGCTGGTGGTGCAGGGCCGCGACCGGCGCAGCCAGGCGGCCCTGGCGCCGCGGGGCCTGGGCCGCCTGCACTGAGGGGCCGGCTGTCGGGCTGCCCCCCGCCAGTGGAAGGAGGCAGCAGCGATTCAATAGAACAGAGCAGCACTCAAGCCTGCCCCCTTGGCCATCCGCCGGCATCGGCTTCCCCGCTTCTGGCTGGTGCTCACCCTCGGCCTGGTGGGCTGTGGGGTTGGGGCGGCCTACTGGTGGGAGCAGCAACTGCCGGCACGGCTGGAGCAGGCGGCCCGCAGCGGCCGTCTCGACGACTGCCTGCGCTACGGCGAACAGCTGGCGGCCCTGCGCTGGCTGGGGGGCCAGGCGCCGCTCAACCAAGGGCGATGCCGGCGGCTGAAGGCGGCCGAGCTCTGGCGGCAGGGGGCCTGGGGCCCGGCTCTGCGCCTGCAGCTGCAGCTGGTGAACTCCGGCGCCGGCGGCAGCGACGACCAGCGCACCCTGCTGCAGTGGCAGAACGCCCTGGAGCTGCGGGCGCGTGAGCTCTATCGCCGCGGCGATCTGCAAGGAGCGCTGCAGCTGCTGGCGGGCCTGGATGCCGCCCACAACAGCGAAGGCACCGCCATCGGCGACAGCCTGCGCGACGACTGGAACCGCAACCGCTGGCAGAAGGAGCGGGCACAACAGCTGATCCCCCAGCAGCGCTGGTGGGAGGCCCTGGATGCGCTCAACCGCATCGAACACCCCTGGTGGCGAGAGCAGACCCAGGGGCTGCGCCGCCAGGTGGAACGCGGCATCGCCGGGCTGCGCCGCCAGCATGAGCCGGAGCACGACGCCCACAGTGGGGGCCTGCCCTCCAATGTGCCCGAAGGCCAGCTCAATGCCTTGATCGAAGCCAAGCTGGCCAAGGGCATGGACGACTGGCAGGCCTTCAGCAGTGCCTGCCGCGAGCTGGGGGGACAGGTGGTGGAAGCCGGCCCGGAAACCGCCTGTCGCCGCTGAGGACGCGTGACAGGATGGGCGCCGAATCCGCGCATCCTTCATGCAACCGGGAGATCAGGTCAGGGTTTGCCAGAGCGTGGTGGTGTTTCATCACCCCGAGCACCGCGGCCAGGCCTTCGATCTCCAGGGACAGCAGGGTGAGGTGCTGCAGGTGCTCAGCACCTACAAGGACCGTCCGATCAGCCCGACGCTGCCGCTGGTGGTTGCCTTCGGACGCTTCCGCGCCCACTTCCGCGCCGACGAACTGGAGCCGGTGAGCTGAGGGTCAGGGGTCCTTCAGCAGGAACACCCCCTCCTCGCCATCGATGCTCTGCAGGCAGAGGGCGATGCATTCCTGTCGGCTGGTGGGCACCACACGACCGCAGAAATCCGGTTGGATCGGCAGCTCGCGATGGCCGCGATCCACCATCGCCAGCAGTCGCACCCGATGGGGCCGGCCCCAGGCCTGCAGTGCCTCCAGGGCGGCCCGCACCGTGCGGCCGGTGAAGATCACGTCGTCGACCAGCACCAGCTCACGGCCATCCAGGCTCACCGGCAGCTGGGTGGGGGTGGCCAGGCGCGTCCCCACCCGCTCCAGATCGTCGCGATGGAAGGTGGGGTCCAGGCTGCCGCAGGCGATCGGGTGGCCGGCCAGGGCCTCCAGACGCTGGGCCAGCACCTGCGCCAGCGCCACACCACGGGTGGGGATGCCCAGCAGGATCAGCTGCCGGCTGTCGGCCACGCTCTCCAGCACCTGGGAGGCGAGGCGATTGAGGGTGCGGCCCAACTCCTCCCCCGAGAGGATTTCAACGCGCTCTGCAGACATGGCCGGCCTTGGCGTGGCGCGATGCTAGTGGCCACGGCGCTGTTGCCAAAAGCTGACCATCACGGGATCATCTTGGGATCAGACGGGGGTCGCGGTAAGTTGACGGCATTGCGTGTTGCAGAGAGGGAGGCGGAGTTCCAGGGGTGACAGTCGTACCGTCCACCAACTCCGCCGCGTCCGACGCCAACTCCGCCGAGGGGCGATCGCGTCTGGGGGCCAGTGGTGGTGGCGGCTCCACCGCACCGGTTGTGCTCTGCATTCTCGACGGCTGGGGCTACCGCCACGACGACGACCACAACGCCATCCGGGCCGCCGAAACGCCGGTGATGGATGCCCTGTGGCATGCCTATCCCCACACCCTGATCCAGGCCAGCGGCGGCGATGTGGGCCTGCCCGACGATCAGATGGGCAACTCCGAGGTGGGGCACCTCACCATCGGCGCCGGCCGCATCATCCGCCAGGAGCTGGTGCGGATCGGCCAGGCCGTCCGCGACGGCAGCCTGGCCAACAACCCTGAACTCAATGCCCTCGCCGATCAGCTGCTGGCCAGCGGCGGCAGCCTGCATCTGATCGGCCTCTGCTCGGATGGCGGTGTCCACAGCCATGTGGACCATCTGGGGGGCCTGCTGCGCTGGGCCGCAGGCCGAGGCCTGCGGGAGGTGTGCATTCACGCCATCACCGATGGACGCGATACGCCCACCCAGAGCGCCCCGGGCTTCGTGGGCCGCGTGGAAGCCCAGATCGCTGAAACCGGCGTGGGCCGGATCAGCACCCTCTGCGGCCGCTACTGGGCGATGGACCGCGACAACCGCTGGGAACGCACCGAAAAGGCCTACCGCCTCTACACCGAAGCCGGCGAGCTCACCGCGCTCAGCCCCCAGCAGGTGCTGGAAGCCTCCTATGCGGAAGGCATCACCGACGAATTCCTCGAACCGATCCGTCTGTCCCCCGGAACCATTCAGGCCGGCGACGGTGTGGTGTGTTTCAACTTCCGCCCCGATCGGGTCCGCCAGCTGGCGCGAGCCCTGGTGCTGCCGGAGTTCGAAGCGTTCAAGCGCGCGGCGATCACCGATCTCAAGATGGTCACCTTCACCCAATACGAGGCCGGTCTACCGGTGGCTGTGGCCTTCCCGCCCGAGTCGCTGGATGGTCTGCTGGGACAAGTGGTGTCCGAGGCGGGACTGCGCCAGTTCCGCACCGCCGAAACCGAGAAATATCCCCATGTCACCTATTTCATGAACGGCGGCATCGAGCAGCCCTATCCCGGTGAAGACCGTCACCTGGTGCCTTCACCACGGGTGGCCACCTACGACCTGGCCCCGGCCATGTCGGCTGAGCAGCTCACCGATCACTGCATCGCCGCCATCCACAAGGGCATCTATGCGCTGGTGGTGATCAATTACGCCAACCCGGACATGGTGGGCCACACCGGTGAAATGCGAGCCACCGTGGAGGCCATCGGCACCGTGGACCGCAGTGTGGGCCGGCTGCTGGAAGCCACCAACCGCATGGGCGGCACCCTGCTGGTCACCGCCGACCACGGCAATGCCGAACTGATGGAAGGCCCCGATGGCCGTCCCTGGACCGCCCACACCACCAACCCGGTACCGGTGATCCTGGTGGAAGGTGAGCAGCGCAAGCTGCCGGGCCACGGCAACGCCGTGCAGCTGCGCGATGGCGGCGGCCTGGCCGACATCGCCCCCACCCTCCTGGAGATCCTGGGCCTGTCGCAGCCGGCCCGGATGACCGGCCAGTCGCTGGTGGTGCCCCTGGGTAGCCCTGCCGTTCCTTCGCGCGTGCCCCAGACCCTCGGGGTCTGAGCCGATCCCCAACGCGCCCGGGCCTTAGGCTGCCGCCATGCTTCAAACCGTCATCACCTGGATCTGGCTGTTCAGCGGCGTGCTGCTGGTGATCAGCGTGTTGCTGCACAGCCCCAAGGGGGATGGCATGGGTGGCCTGGCCTCCAGCGGCAGCTCGATGTTCAGCAGCGCCCGCAGCGCCGAAGCCACCCTGAACCGCATCACCTGGACGCTGCTCTCGGTGTTTCTCGGCCTGGCGGTGGCCCTCAGTGCCGGCTGGCTGAAGGCATGACCCGCCGCGGTCTGCTGGCCAGCCTCTCGGGCCTGGTGATCCCCTTTCTGCCGTCGCGGCAGGGCCTTGCTGCCGACAGCAGCTGGCAACTGAGTGATGCGGAGTGGAAGCGGCGCCTCAGCCCCGAGGCCTACGCCGTGCTGCGCCACGAAGGCACCGAGCGGCCGTTCAGCAGCCCGTTGAACGCCGAGAAGCGTGCGGGCACGTTCGCCTGTGCCGGTTGCGCCCTGCCGCTGTTCAGTTCCAAGGCCAAATACGACAGCGGTACCGGCTGGCCCAGCTTCTGGCAGCCGCTGCCGGATGCGATCGCCACCCGGCTGGATTTTCGGCTGATCGTGCCACGCACCGAATACCACTGCCGCCGCTGCGGCGGCCACCAGGGCCATGTGTTCGGCGATGGCCCCAGGCCCACCGGCAAGCGCTACTGCAACAACGGCGTGGCGCTCACGTTCCAGCCGGCCTGAGCGGAGCGGCGATCAGCCGAACTGGCCCGTCGCGCCCCGCTGCCCCGCCCCGCCGCACCGATCTCAGCCGGTGAATTCGTTGTTGTAGGCCTCTTCGCCGTGGGCGTTGATGTCGATCCCCTGCATTTCCTGGATGTCGTTCACACGCAGGGGCAGCACCAGTCTGATCAGCTGCAGGATCACATAGGTGCCCACGCCCACAAACAGGATCGTGAATCCCGCCGCCTTGCACTGAATCCAGAACTGGGCCGCCTGGCCGCGCAGCAGGCCATCGGCACCGGCCGGATTGAGGCTGCGCAGGGCGAACATGCCGGTGAGCAGGGTGCCCAGCAGGCCGGCCACGCCATGCACCGGCAGCACATCAAGGCTGTCGTCCAGACGCCAGCGGTTCTTGAGCTGCAAAGCCTGATAGCAGACCAGCGCCGCCGCAAAGCCGATCAGCAGCGACGCCAGCGGGCTCACGAACCCAGCCGCCGGTGTGATCGCCACCAGGCCGGCCACGGCACCGGTGGCAATTCCCACGGCGGTGGGCTTACCGCGTTGCAGGGTTTCGATCAGCATCCAGCCCAGGGCTGCCGCTGCGCCGGCGGTGTTGGTGGTGAGGCAGGCCAGTGAGGCCAGGTTGCCGGCCACCAGGCCACTGCCGCCGTTGAAGCCGAACCAGCCGAACCAGAGCAGGCCCGCCCCCATCAGGATGAACGGCACGTTGTGGGGCGGGGCGGCGTGACCGGCGCTGAAGGCGCGCCGGCGGCCCACCACCAGGGCCGCCACGGCGGCGGCCACCCCGGAGGGCAGCTCCACCACCAGGCCTCCGGCGAAATCGATCGCCCCCAGGCCATCCGGCCCCAGGAACCCCCCGGGGCCCCACACCATGTGGGCCAGGGGCAGATAGATGAAGGTGCTCCAGAGCAGCAGGAACAGCACCCAGGCGGGGAAATTCATGCGTTCCACCACGGCGCCGGAGATCAGGGCCGGCGTGATGATCGCGAAGCTGGCCTGGAAGAAGGCCACCGCACCCTGGCTGAGGGCACCGCCGGCGGCCGGGGCCGACCAGTTGCTCAGGCCGAGCCACTGCCAACCGCCGATGAAGGGCGCCAGCGGGCCGCTGCCCGGCGAGAAGGCCAGGCTCCAGCCGAACAGCACCCAGAGCACACTCACCAGGGCCATGGCGGTGAAGCTCATCACCATGGTGTTGAGCACATTGCGGCTGCGCACAAAGCCCGAATAGAACAACGCCAGCGCTGGCGTCATCATCAGCACCAGCGCGGCACTGAGCAGCACAAAGCCGTTGTTGGCACTGCGCAGGGCCAGATCAATGGCGAACAGCGGCACAGCGAAGCGTCCGGGGCGAACACACCCTGGGAAATCACAGCACCGGATCCGGTATCAGCCGCTACCAAATCCGCGATTCGCGTGTCAACCGCTACTGCGGCTCTGGGGTTGCGGCACGCCGCGCCAGTGGGGGCAATGCAGGGGAAGGCTGAGGCTGTTGCTCAGCACGGTGTTCCAGATCCGGCAAAAGCCATTGCCGCCATAGGGCTGGCCGCAGACATGCACACAACTGGCGCACTTGGTGTGGAGAGGGGCCAGGGGGGCGCGCTCAGCAGCGGCGAAGGTAACGAGGGCAACCCAGCAGACGCGGGCACAAAAAAAGAGGGCCCGAAGGCCCTCCCGTTGATGGATCGTGGCGCCGGGGCGAACCGCGGCACGGATCGGATCGTGTGGATCAGTAGTCGAAGTCGCCGCCGCCCATGCCGCCGCCGGCGGGAGCAGCGTCCTTCTTCTCGGGCAGGTCGGCCACGATGCACTCGGTGGTGAGCACCATGCCGGCGATCGAGGCGGCGTTCTGCAGACCGGAGCGGGTCACCTTGGCGGGATCCACGATGCCGGCGGCCAGCATGTCCACGTACTCGCCGGTGGCGGCGTTGTAGCCCTCGTTGAAGGGCTTGTTCTTCACGTGCTCGGCCACGACGGCGCCGTTGGCACCGGCGTTCTCCGCGATGCGCTTCAGGGGAGCGGTGAGGGCGGCGGCCACGATGGTGGCGCCGATCAGCTCCTCGCCGGACAGGTTGGCGGCGGCCCACTCCTCGAGGGCGGGAGCCAGGTGCGCCAGGGTGGTGCCGCCACCGGGAACGATG
>JBJTHL010000109.1:0-8618 GCA_046094445.1 Vulcanococcus sp. | reverse complement strand
GCCAAGGGGGCGCGCACGCTGGTGCTGGAGCGCTATCTGATCCCGGGGGGCTCGGGCGGCAGCTTCCGGCGCGAGGGCTACACCTTTGATGTGGGCGCCTCGATGATCTTCGGCTTCGGGGAACAGGGGCACACCAACCTGCTCACCCGGGCGCTGGGCGATGTGGGCCAGCGCTGCGCCACCATCCCCGATCCGGCCCAGCTCGAATACCACCTCCCCGGCGGCCTCAACGTGGCGGTGGATCGCGACTACGAGCGCTTCATCGCCGATCTCACCGCCCGCTTCCCCCACGAGGCCAGGGGCATCCGCGCCTTCTACGACACCTGCTGGCAGGTGTTCCGCTGCCTGGATGCGATGCCGCTGCTGTCGCTGGAAGACCCGGCCTACCTGGCCAAGGTGTTTGTCCGGGCGCCGCTGGCCTGCCTGGGGCTGGCCCGCTGGCTGCCGTTCAACGTGGGCGATGTGGCCCGCGCCCACATCCGCGATGAACAGCTGCTGAAGTTCATCGACATGGAGTGCTTCTGCTGGAGCGTGATGCCGGCCGATCGCACACCGATGATCAATGCGGGCATGGTGTTCTCCGATCGCCATGCCGGCGGCATCAACTACCCCAAAGGCGGCGTGGGGGTGATCGCCGAGAAGCTGGTGGCGGGGCTGGAGAGCCATGGTGGCGCGATCCGCTACAAGGCCCGCGTCACCGAGGTGCTGATCGAGAACGGCGCAGCGGTGGGCGTGACACTGGCCAGCGGCGAAACGATCCGCGCCCGCCGGGTGGTGAGCAATGCCACCCGCTGGGACACCTTCGCCGGCCAGCCCGGCAGCGAGGGGGCCGTGGCCCGTCCGCTGGTGGATGCCGAGCACACCCCGAAGGCTGAAACCAGCTGGCGGCGCCGCTACCGCCCCTCCCCCTCGTTCCTCTCGCTGCATCTGGGCATCGACGCCACCGTGGTGCCGGAGGGCTTCCACTGCCACCACCTGCTGCTGGAGGACTGGCAGGCGATGGAGGGGGAGCAGGGGGTGGTATTCGTGTCGATGCCGACCCTGCTCGATCCTTCCCTGGCACCCGAGGGGCGCCACATCCTGCACACCTTCACCCCGAGCGCTATCGACGCCTGGCGCGACCTCTCCCCCAGCGCCTACAAAGCCAAGAAGCAGGCCGATGCCGACCGCCTGATCCAACGCCTGGAGGCGATCCTGCCGGGACTCCAGGGGGCGATCCGCCACCGCGAGGTGGGCAGCCCCCGCAGCCACCGCCGCTTCCTCGGGCGCATGGGCGGCAGCTACGGCCCGATCCCGGCCCTGCGCCTGCCGGGCCTGCTGCCGATGCCCTTCAACCGCACCGGCCTGCGGAACCTCTACTGCGTGGGCGATTCCTGCTTCCCCGGCCAGGGCCTCAACGCCGTGGCCTTCAGCGGTTTCGCCTGCGCCCATCGCATCGGCGCCGACCTGGGCCTGAACCCCTGGGCGCTGCCAGCCTGAGCGGCATAGGCAAATCGAGCAGCCAGCCATAGGCTGAGCGTGCATCCCCATCCAAGGCAACTTGCGCCTTTTGCGCTCCTGGTTGAAACAGGAACGCACCGCCCTCGCTCAGCGGCGGTGGCGCAACACGCTGCTGATCGGCGGCGGCATGGTCAGCCTAGTGCTAATCCTCGAGGGCATCCGTCGCATCAACAGTGTGTGGGCTGAGGCACTGACCCGGCAGACGCACAACCTGGAACTGCTGGATTGGCAGGTGCGGGATTCCCGGCGCACCAGCCAGGACTGGGCGCATTGGGATGAAAGCCTGGCCTTTGTCAAAGGTCAGAACCCCGGCTTTCCAGCCAAGGACATGGCCACGACTGCCCTGATCTCCGACGGCGGGGTGATGGCCATCTTCGGCGAGAACGGCAGCCGCCTAGCCATGGCGGGCGGAGTGGCTGGGGATCGTCGGACCAGCAGTGGACTGAGCCATTGCCTTCAGGAGGTGGATCAGAAACGGCGGGCCCTTGCTGTCAGCCACCTCGGCGTGCTCTGCCGCGGCGAGCAGACGCTGTATGTGGGCACTATCGAGGCGATCAGCGACAACAATGCCGAAGTGGTAAGCCAGGCCAGCCTGGCTTACCTGCTGCCCTTGCTGAACGGTGATCGCCAGACTCCCCTCGGCCAATCGCTGCTGCAGTTGCAGAGCGAACTGCTGCTCGCACCACCAACCCCCAGCGAACCGCCAGCCCAACGGCAGTTGAGCCCCGCGCTCTGGACCAGCGGCGGGCATCCGGTGAGGCTGCTGGAACCCTCAGATCAGGCGGGGCTACAACAGGAGATGATCGCCCTGCTGGGTCTCAGCTTCGGAGCAGGGGTTCTGATACTGGGCCTTCGGATGCAGTGGATGTTGGTCCAGCGACGCGCTCAGTTGGCGGATCGGCGAGGGGTGCGGCTGTTCAACCAGCGCCTACGCCGCAGCGAGCGCCAACTGGAGCACCTGCTGGATCGCATGCAGGAGGAGAGTAGCGATGCTGCAAGAGGTGTGTTCGCCCGACTTCTCGATCGCAAGCTGGCCGACCGGCTGGATCCCGACACACCACGCCAGGAAAAACTGGCGGAACGGGTTGAACAGGTGCTGGAAGCAGCCCAATCGCTGCTGCTGCTAGACAACCTGACCGGATTACCCAATCGCAACTTCTTCCTCGAGCGACTGCATTGGCAAAGCGAGCAGAACCGCAGCAAGCGCGAGCCGCTGGCCCTGCTGTTCATCAATATCGATAAATTCAAGCAGATCAATGAAACCTATGGTCATCGCGTTGGCGACGAGGTGATCCGCCACGTTGCTCAAGAACTTAAGCAGCTGGTGGGCGAAGAGATATTCTTGGCGCGGTTCGGTGGCGATGAATTCAGCCTGATTCTGAACACATCAACCCTAGCCACACACGATGAGGCCAGCATCCGCGACCATGCACAGGCGAAAGCGCTTGAACTCTTAGAGGGTTACCACCGCAATGCCCGACGCTCCAGTGGAGAGCCGGGCATCAACCTGAGCATCGGCATTGCCCTCAGCGACCCTGAGGGCACGAGCGCAGAAGAACTGGTGCGTCGCTCCGACATGGCTATGAGCCTTGCGAAAGCAGGCCGCCATGATCGGATCTCCATATTCGATATCAGCAAAGACATCAACTCCCTGAACGACTATCGGCTTTACGACGCCCTACAATTCGACATCAAGCATCACCAAGACCACCTCAAAGTTCTATTCCAACCGATCGTAAGCTCGACCGGAAGCCTACACAAGCTAGAAGCACTCTCGCGGTGGAACAATCCTAATTTCAGCGAGGTAGGCCCTGAGATATTCTTCGGCGTGGCCGAACGCTATCGCATCATCGGCGAGCTGGGTCAACTGATCCTCGAGAAAACCCTCCGTGAGTTCACCGGCCTGCGCAACGATCTTCAGCAGCCGGATCTGCAGCTAGCCCTGAACATCAGCCCCAGTCAGCTGAGCCAGGACCAGTTCGCCGACAAACTGCTTGCTCAGCTGCAACGCCATGTCCTCAATCCCCAGAGCATCACCATCGAAATCACCGAATCAGCCGTGGTGGAAGCCAGCTATGAATTCAGCAACAATCTTCAGCAGCTGCGCGCCGCAGGCATGCGCCTAGCCCTCGACGATTTTGGCACCGGCTTCTCATCGCTGCGGCTGCTGATGTGGCTGAAACCCGACGAGCTGAAGATCGACAAATCCTTTGTGCTGGCCGCCAGCGGTGATCCGGTGGCCCGGCAGATTGTGGAACTGTTGCGCAACCTGGCCGAACAGATGCAGCTCACGCTGGTCGCCGAGGGGGTGGAGGAGCAAGCGGTGTTCGATCTGCTACGCAAGATCGGGTTGGATCGTTTTCAGGGCCATCTGTTCTGGCGGGCGCAATCCGCCGAGGAGCTGCTGCGAGCTCTGCCATCGCAACCGGCGGCCCTGGCTCCATAACCTGGAATGCCAACGCAGCAACGCGGCCATGCCCGGCCCCGGCTCACCCTCCCCCAACTCCGCTGAACTGGCCCGTTACCTCGAACAGCGCGGCGAGCTGAGCAAGCCCTGGATGCTGCAGCTGTTGCGCCTCACCAAACTCAAGGAGGCCAAGGACACAATGGAGCCCCAGGAGTTCGTGGATCGCCTGCAGGAAGCCCACGCCGATCTGATGCGGCTCGGCGAGTTCTGGAAGGGGCGCGAGCAGGAGGTGTTCACCGGCCGCTATCAGCCCTCCACGCTGATCGAACCGCTGCCGGGCTCCCTCGACGACCGATGACCCGCTGCTACGGCATGGCCCTGAGCATCCGGGGCACCCTGCTGCTGCTCTATCTGGCCTTGGTGCTGCCCTTGCCCGCCCTGGCACCTCCGGCCTTGCGCACCTTGCTGCTGGCGGCCCTGCCCCTGGGCCTGCTGGTGGTACTGGCCATCACCAGCGAGCGGGTGGAGCTCGATGCCAAAGGGCTGCAGCGGCGCTATCCCGGTTGGAGCCGCTGGTGGTTGCGCAGCGGTTGGCACCTGCCCTGGGATCAGATCCAGCGGCTCACGCCGGTGGCCACCAGTCAGGGCGGCCGCGTGTTCTATGTGGGCACAACGGCGGGCACCAGCGTGCTGCTGCCCCAGCGGTTGGAGCAGTTCGACGACTTCCTGGCCCGCTTCGCCCAGCACACGGGCCTTGACACCAGCAGCATCGGCCGGATCAGCCCGGCCTGGACCTACCAACTGCTGGCGGTGCTCAGCGGCGTGATGGTGGCGGCGGAACTGCTGGCCGGATGGGCGGTGCTTACGGGGCGATGGGCGTTCCCACCAGGCTTGGCGCTGTAGGGCCAGCCTCTGGAATCGTGTCGAGACTGAAGCGGTAGCCCTGCTGGCGCACGGTTTCAATGCCACCGCCTTCGCCGAGGCCAGCCTGTTCGAGCTTGCGCCGCAACGTGAGCACCTGGGTGTCCACGGAACGGGGACCGCCGCTGAAGGGTGGCCAGGCCATCCGCAGCAGTTCGCTGCGGCTGCGCACCAGCCCTGGTGGCATCAACAACGCACAGAGCAGGGCAAACTCCCGAGGGCTCAGCTCCACCGGCTGGTCCTTAAGGGTCACCTGGCGCAACAGCAGGTGCACCTCCAACGGCCCCACACACACCCGCTCCTGCAGGCCACTGCCACTGCGGCGCAGCAGCGAGCGGCAGCGGGCCGCCAGCTCCTCCAGGCCGGAGGGTTTGCGCAGCACGTCGTCGGCACCGGCGTCCAGCAGCGTCACCACCGGCTCAGCGCCGGTGCGGGCGGTGAGCACCATCACCGGGCAGCGCAGCTGGGCCGCCAGCCGCAGGGCGGAGGTTTCCTCCAGCAGCTCGGCCGCCACCAGCAGATCCGGTGTGAGGTCGTCGCAGAGGGCCACCGCCTCCGCCGCAGTGGCCACGGCTGCTGCCAGGTGACCATCCTGCCGCAGCCGCTGGGCCAACACCGTGCGCAATGTGGGGTGCGGATCCACCACCAACACACGCTTAAGGCCAGATTCAGCGCCAACCGGCGTTGGTTCCACCCGCTTCTCCCTGCCTTTTCCTAGGCTATCTGGAAATCCTCGGGCACAGTGGTATCAGGCGATGCCTTGCAAGCTGTCCCCTCCGGCCCAGCCATGACGGCCCTGCAGAACCCCGACGCCATCCGCCATTTCCAGTCGCTCTGCGATGCCTGCCAGTCGCTGGCAAGCCGGTACCACGGGCCCTCGGAACTGCGGTTGTATGCCGATGGCTACCTGCACGCCCTGCGGCGCACGGCCGTGCTGGATCCCATCAGCCAGCGGCGCCTGGAGGAGCTGGTGGATCGCTGGATTCTCGATCCCTCCAGCTTCATCGGCCCGGGTGGCGATCTGAGCACCCTCTACGAAAGCGGCCGCAACTGAGCACGGCCGCCCCTTCGCCAAGGCTCAGGCCGGCCCTCAAGCCAGGGCGACGGCCAGCTTCTCGCGCAGTTCGCCGGAGTTGTACATCTCGATCAGGATGTCGGAGCCGCCGATGAATTCGCCGTTCACGTACACCTGCGGGATGGTGGGCCACTCGGAAAACTCCTTGATGCCCTGACGGACCTCCATGTCCGACAGCACGTCGAAGGTTTCGAACGGCACGGCCAGGGCGTTGAGGATCTGCACCACGTTGTTGCTGAAGCCGCACTGCGGCATCAGCTTGTTGCCCTTCATGAACACGAAGATCGGGCTGCTGGCCACCAGGGCTTCGATGCGGGCTTGCGTGCTGGAGTCCATGGGTCAGGCGTCGGGGGTGGAGGTCTGCAGGGCCAGGGCGTGAATCGCTTCGCTGGCCAGTTCGCTGCGCAGGGCGCCATACACCAGCTGGTGCTGCTTCACGCGGCTGAGGCCGGTGAAGGCGCTGGACACCACGCTCACCTGCAGATGATCGCCACCGCCGGTGAGATCCTCCACGGCGATGCGGGCATCCGGAAGGGCCTGGCTGATGGCGGCCTTCACCTGATCGGGATGAACCATGGCAGGCGAGCGGGCGGTGGCTGGGCGGGAATCTAAGGGTCAGCCGCCGGCCGGTGCCGCAGCGGCGCCGGCGTAGGGGGTGGTCACGAACCCGAGCTCCAAGAGGCCCTGGTAAGCCTTCTGGCCTTGGGGGCTGGTGGGGCTCATCAGCTGCACCACCTCCACCAGCAGCGGCACCGCCACTTCCGGTTGGTTCATGCGCCGCAGCAGAGACGCCAGGCGCAGGTTGATGGCCGATTGCAGCTCCACCGCTTCGCGGCCCTTCTGATCCATCTCGCGGGGGATGCGGGCATCCAGGCCGCGGAAGGCACCGCTGAGGTTGCGGTAGAAGCGGGCCAGGTTCTGGCAGCCGAGGCGGGCGTTGTCGTAATCGACTTTGGCCTGGGCGAGCTTGCCGGCGGCGGCAGCGGCATCCCCCTGGGCCACCTTGGCCTGAATCGCCGGCAGGTTGAAGCCGCTGCTGCTGGAATCGAGCACCTTCTGGGGCTCCTGCTGGGCCTGAGCCAGCGGCGGCAGGGCGGCGGGCGCCAGGGCCGCAAGCGCGGTAAGGCTGATGGCGGCGAGGGGCCGGCGCACGGCATTCGAGCAAGAATGCTCGAAACTCTAAAGGCGATCCAAAGGCCGCCCCACGGCCCGCCTGGCCCTGGCTTCGGCCCACTCCAGGCCAGCCGCCAGATCGGCATTGAGGGCCGCCGCCGCCGCACGCCCAGCCCCCGCAAGGCCCAGGGCAGGGCCGAAGGCCAGGGCCGCGCCATCGCCGAACACCGGGCGGGCAGTGCTGTAGGCGATGCCCACCGGCACCACCGGCACCCGCACCCCCTGCCCCTCCGCCAGGGCCACCAGCCGGGCCAGCCCGGGCATCAGCCGCAGCGGGCTGTCGTCCTGGGCGATGCGACCCTCCGGGAACACAACCAGCTGCTGGCCGGCCTGCAGCAGCTCCACGGCGAAGCGCAGCGAAGCCGCGGCCGGCTTGCGGGGGTTCACGGGGAAGCAGCCAAGCCGGTGCAGGAACCAGCCCTGCAGACCCTGCATCTCATCGCTGCTCACCATAAAGCGGCAATCCCGACCGGTGACCCGGCGGCCGGCGGCCCGCGGCAGCATCAGCGCATCCCAGCGGGAGCGATGGGTGGGGGCCAGCAGCACCGGGCCGGTCTGGGGCAGATGCTCGCCGCCGAGCACGGTCACACCGCCGCGGAAGAAGCCGCTGAGGGCCACGTCCTGGGTGAGCACCATGGCCACGGGGGCCAGCCAGGGATTGATGCCGTTGCAGAGGCTGCGCTCCCGCGCCGACAACCCCAGGGGCGACAGCCCGTCACGGGGCTGTTCACGGCGCTGCAACGTGATCGAGGCCCCCACCCGCGTCCTTCTGCACTGACTTTGCAAAGTAGATCTGGCCGAACCCTGCAGCGGGGCGCCACGGGCAGTTGGGCGTGCGGCGCAGGCTCACCCGGGCGATCCATAGGATCCGCCCAGCAGCCCGCTTCGGTGCCATGGCCAGCCTCGGCGTGAACATCGATCACATCGCCAACGTGCGCCAGGCCCGCCGCACCGTGGAGCCCGATCCCGTGAGCTACGCCCTGCTGGCGGAGTTGGGCGGCGCCGATGGCATCACGGTGCACCTGCGCGAAGATCGCCGCCACATCCAGGACCGCGACGTGGAGCTGCTGCGCCAGACCGTGCGCAGCCGCCTCAACCTGGAGATGGCGGCCACGGCCGAGATGGAGGCGATCGCCCTGCGCCTCCGCCCAGACATGGTGACCCTGGTGCCGGAGAAGCGCCAGGAGGTGACCACCGAGGGGGGCCTGGATGTAGCCGGCCAGCTGGAGCCGTTGCAGGGTCTGGTGGGACGTCTGCAGGACGCCGGCATCGGCGTGAGCCTGTTCGTGGATGCCGAGCGGGGGCAGCTGGAGGCCTGCCATGCCAGCGGCGCCCGCTGGGTGGAGCTGCACACGGGCACCTACGCCGAAGCCAACTGGCAACAGCAACCCCTCGAGCTGGCCCGCCTCACCGAGGGCAGCTTCATCGCCCGCAGCCTCGGCCTGCGCGTGAACGCCGGCCATGGCCTCACCTATCAAAACGTGGAACCGGTGGCGGCGATCGAGGGGATGGAGGAGCTCAACATCGGCCACACGATCGTGG
>JBJTHL010000108.1:0-3722 GCA_046094445.1 Vulcanococcus sp. | reverse complement strand
CTGCACCAGGGCGCCATCGCGCTCGGGCAGCTGCACCAGGGCATTGGGATCGGCGTTGTTGTCGCGGGCCAGGCGCGGATTGAGCGGCACCAGCTGCAGGCCCA
This sequence comes from Vulcanococcus sp., assembly GCA_046094445.1. GTDB lineage: Bacteria > Cyanobacteriota > Cyanobacteriia > PCC-6307 > Cyanobiaceae > Vulcanococcus. The sequence continues at coordinate 3,618 of JBJTHL010000108.1, read as the reverse complement.
GATACGGATGCACCACCGCCGTGCCCTTGCCCAGCTGAGCGGCCACCCCCTTGGCCAGGTTGATCGGGATGGCGAAACCCAGGCCGGCACCGGGGCCGGAGCGCACCAGGGTGTTGATGCCCACCACCTCGCCTTTGGCGTTGATCAGCGGACCACCCGAGTTGCCGGGGTTGATGGCGGCATCGGTCTGGATCAGATCGAGGCGCTTATCGGAAAAGCCGAGGCTGGTGATGTTGCGGTGCAGGCTGCTCACGATGCCGAGCGTCACGGTGCGCTCCAAGCCGTAGGGGGTGCCGAGGGCAATCGCCCAGTCGCCCACCTCCAGGGCTTCGGAATCGCCGAGGGGAGCGGCCTTGAGGCCCGAACCGCCGGCGATGCGCACCACCGCCAGATCCGTGACCGGATCGGCACCCAGCACGCTGCCCTCCAGATCACGGCCATCGGCCAGGGTGACCTCCACCCGATCGGCGCCATCCACCACATGGGCGTTGGTGAGCACCAGGCCCTTGGCATCGATCACGATCCCGGAGCCCTGCCCACGCTCGCGGCTGCTGGGCAGCTGGTCGCCGAACAGCTCCCGCAGCAGCGGATCGCTGAACACCGGATCCAGGCCAGCCCGCGGCACGCTGCGCTCCGTATCGATGCGCACCACCGCCGGCGCCACGCGCTTCACCGCCGCCGTCACAAAACTGCCGGCCTGGGGCTCCAGCGGTGCGGCCCAGGCGCGGGCTGGGGCCAGCAGCCCCGCCAGGGCCAGCACTCCGGCCAGCAGAACGCCGAACCAGCGGCGCACAGGCGGCGGCGAGAGCAGACGCACGGGCAGGGCAGGGCAACAAGGCCCGCACGCTAGGCAGGCTCCAGGGGGGGCCAGCGCAACAGGCGGGTGCTGAGGCCACCACCGGCCTCGAGCTGCAGCCAGCGCCCGCCGGGCCAGTCGGGCCGGCCGAGGGGGCAGGGCTGCACGGCCGTGAAGGCCGCCAAGGTGGAGGGGCACCCCCACAGCGGCAGGGGAGCGCCGACACCGGAGCGTTGCAGCTGGCCCTGCCAGTGCTGATGGATGTGGCCGAAGACCACACCGCGCACCTGCGGGCAGGCCAGCAGGCGGTTCAGCAGCGCGGCGGGCTGCTGCAGGCCGATGGCATCGAGAAAGGAACCGCCGCCGAGCGGCACCGGCGGATGGTGCAACGCCACCAGCAGCGGGCCAGCGGCCCGGGCCAGCTCCTCCTCCAGCCAGGCCAGCTGGCGGGGCTCCAGCCAGCCCTCCACCGCACCGGGACGGTGACTGCTCAGCAGCAGCAAGCGCCAGGGGCCCAGCGGCACCGCCGCCGGAGCGATCCAGGCGCGGCGCCCCAGGGCAGCCCGGAGCAGCGGCAGATGATCATGGTTGCCGGGCAGCAAGGCCACCGGCAGATCGGGCGCCGCGTGCTCCAGCCACCGCCGCAGCTGCACATAGCCGCCCCAGCTTTCGTCCTGGCAGAGGTCGCCGCTGATCAGCAGCAGATCCGGGGCCTGCGCCAGCTGGGCCAGGGCCTGGTGCCAGCCCTGCTGCAGGCAGGCCAGCGACTGGCGCCCGCGGCAGCAGCCGAGCGGATCGGCCAGCAGGTGGGGATCGCTGAGTTGAAGAACCCGCATGCCAGCTCAGGGGCGCCGATCACTGGCCTTAAGTTGCCCGTTCCGCGCCCCGTTGCCATGCCCGCGATTCCCCCCGGCACCCGTCAGCGCTGCAGCCTCTGCCAGGTAGAAATCCAGGGCATGGTGGGGGGTGGCGACCTGGTGCACTTCAGCCAGGGGGGCCCCTCCACCCGCTCCAAACTCTGGGCTCGGGTGTGTCAGTACCTGCGCACCGATGAGCAGAAGGGCCAGTGCCTCAACCAGGACCCGAGCCTGCGCGGCGAGATCCAGCCTGGCGACGCCTACATCGAGCCGCCGCTGGTGGACCTGGGCAACCCTTGAGCGGGAGGGCGATCGCCTACGGTGTTTCTGTGCCCGGCGGGCATCACCCTGCATCGGTCTGCTCGTCAGGCTGCGGCGGGAGCAGACCACTGCAGGTGCCGGACGCGTGACCCGTCCGCCCTGACCACCACGCTCCCCTTGCCCCATCCCCTGATCCCTGAGATCCACACCCTGGCCCAGCAGGTGGCGGAATCCTCCGGATTCCAGGTGTGTGGCGTGCAGCTGCTCACCCACCGCATCCCGATGACCCTGCAGGTGCAGGTGCGCCTGGCTGATGGTGGCGATGTGACCCTCGACCAGTGCGCCGACTTCAGCACCCTCCTGGGCGAGGCCCTGGAGGCTGGCAACCAGCTGGAGGAGGCCTATGTTCTGGAAATCAGCAGCCCCGGCATCGGGGAGCAGCTGAATGACGACCGCGAGTTCCGCAGCTTCCGCGGATTCCCGGTGAGCGTCCGCAGCCGCGATGCCGGCAGCGGGGCCGAAAGCGAGCGCGAGGGTCTGCTCCTGGAGCGCACCAACAGCCATGTGCTGCTCAATGTGCGCGGCCGCACCGTGCGCCTGCCCCGCACCGACGTGATCAGCGTGCGCCTGACCACCCCCAGCGAGGGCTGAGCCCCCAGCCGCCGCCCAGCCATCTCCCCCATCCTTCCCATCATCTAGATCCATGGCTCTGGTCCTGCTTCCCGGTCTGTCGAACCTGATCGAGGACATCAGCGAAGAGAAGAAGCTGCCCACCCAGGTGGTGGAAGCGGCCCTGCGTGAGGCGCTGCTCAAGGGCTACGAGCGCTACCGCCGCACCCTTTACCTGGGCATCAGCGAAGACCCGTTCGAGGAGGACTACTTCTCCAACTTCGACGTGGCCCTCGACCTCGACGAGGAGGGCTACCGCGTGCTGGCCTCCAAGATCATCGTGGAGGAGGTGGAGAGCGACGACCACCAGATCGCCCTGGCCGAAGTGCAGCAGGTGGCCGAGGACGCCCAGGTGGGCGACACCGTGGTGCTGGATGTCACCCCCGAGAAGGATGACTTCGGCCGCATGGCCGCCGCCACCACCAAGCAGGTGCTGGCCCAGAAGCTGCGCGACCAGCAGCGGCGCATGATCCAGGAGGAATTTGCGGATCTGGAGGATCCGGTGCTCACCGCCCGGGTGATCCGCTTCGAGCGCCAGAGCGTGATCATGGCCGTGAGCAGAGGCCTCGGCCGCCCGGAGGTGGAGGCCGAACTGCCCCGCCGCGACCAGCTGCCCAACGACAACTACCGCGCCAACGCCACCTTCAAGGTGTTCCTCAAGGAGGTGAGCGAGGTGCCGCGCCGCGGCCCCCAGCTGTTCGTGAGCCGCGCCAACGCCGGGCTGGTGGTGTATCTGTTCGAGAACGAGGTGCCCGAGATCCAGGAAGGTTCGGTGCGGATCGTGGCCGTGGCCCGCGAAGCCAACCCCCCCAGCCGCTCGGTGGGCCCCCGCACCAAGGTCGCCGTGGACTCGGTGGAGCGCGAGGTGGATCCGGAGGGGGCCTGCATCGGCGCCCGTGGCTCCCGCATCCAGCAGGTGGTGAACGAGCTGCGCGGCGAGAAGATCGACGTGAGCCGCTGGTCGCAGGACCCCGGCCAGTACATCGCCAACTCACTCAGCCCGGCCCGGGTGGAGATGGTGCGCCTGGTGGACCC
>JBJTHL010000107.1:0-8449 GCA_046094445.1 Vulcanococcus sp. | reverse complement strand
GAGCTGGTGGAACTGGAAGTGCGCGAGCTGCTGAGCAGCTACGACTTCCCCGGCGACGACATCCCCGTGGTCAAGGTGTCCGGCCTCAAGGCCCTCGAGGGTGATGCTGACTGGGAAGGCCGCATCGACGAGCTGATGACTGCCGTTGACACCGCCATCCCCGAGCCCGAGCGCGAAATCGACAAGCCCTTCCTGATGGCTGTTGAAGACGTGTTCTCGATCACCGGTCGCGGCACCGTGGCCACCGGCCGGATCGAACGCGGCAAGGTGAAGGTGGGCGAAACCGTCCAGATCGTGGGTATCAAGGACACCCGCGAAACCACCGTCACCGGCGTGGAAATGTTCCGCAAGCTGCTCGACGAGGGCATGGCCGGCGACAACGTGGGTCTGCTGCTGCGCGGCATCCAGAAGGAAGACATCGAGCGCGGCATGGTGCTGGTGAAGCCCGGCTCCATCAAGCCCCACACCAAGTTCGAGGGTGAGGTGTATGTGCTGAAGAAGGAAGAAGGCGGCCGCCACACCCCCTTCTTCGCTGGCTACCGCCCGCAGTTCTACATCCGTACGACTGACGTGACCGGCCAGATCACCGCCTTCACCGCCGACGATGGCTCCAACGTGGAGATGGTGATGCCCGGCGACCGCATCAAGATGACCGGCGAGCTGATCTGCCCCGTCGCCATCGAGCAAGGCATGCGCTTCGCCATCCGCGAAGGCGGCCGCACCATCGGTGCCGGCGTGGTCTCCAAGATCCTCGCCTGATCCCACGCTGATCCGGCCACGGCCGTGATCTATGGTCGAGGGGTGAGGGCCTTGGCTCTCACCCCTTCCGCACCTCGACAATCCAGCCCGAGCAAGCTCAGCCTCAGCGCGGTCCGACGCGTTCAAGCCTGTGCTGCCGTCAGCCTGCTTTCCCCTTCCATGTCCGCCACCCTCGCTCAGCAGAAGATCCGCATCCGCCTGAAGGCGTTTGATCGCCGCATGCTGGATCTGTCCTGCGAAAAAATCATCGAAACGGCCGATCACACCGCTGCAACCGCCATCGGCCCGATTCCCCTGCCCACCAAGCGCAAGATCTACTGCGTGCTGCGCTCGCCCCACGTGGACAAAGACTCCCGTGAGCACTTCGAGACCCGCACCCACCGCCGCATCATTGATATCTACAGCCCGTCGGCCAAAACCATCGATGCCCTGATGAAGCTGGATCTGCCCAGTGGTGTCGACATCGAAGTGAAGCTCTGATCGGATCCGACAGGGCCGCTCTGCACCGTTGGTTCCCCCAACGCCCGCCTCAGCGGGCTTTTTTTGTGCGCCTGCTCGGGTCCACCCCAACGGCTTGCCCCATGGGCCCCCAACGCGGCAGGGCCGAGGCCCTGCCTAGGATCAAGAAAGACGACGGTTCTGGCTCAACGTGACCCAACTGGCCGTGCGTGAACTGCCGCTGTTCCCACTGCCGGATGTGGTGCTGTTCCCGCAGGAAGTGCTGCCGCTGCATATCTTCGAGCCGCGCTATCGCATGATGCTGCGCACGGTGCTGGAGACCGACCGTCGCTTCGGCGTGGTGCGCTGGGATCCCCAGGAGCAGCGCATGGCTGAGGTGGGCTGCTGTGCGGAGATCCTCCAGTGCCAGACCCAACCCGACGACCGCAGCTACGTGGTGACCATGGGTCAGCAGCGCTTCCGCCTCCTGGAAGTGGTGCGCGAGGCCCCCTTCAAGGTGGGGCTGGTGAGCTGGATCGAAGATGAGGGCTGCGCCGATCACGACAGCCTCAATGCCCTCTCTGGCCAGGTGACCCGCGCCCTGCACGATGTGGTGGAGCTCACCGGCAAACTGATGGGCAAGGCCACTCCCCTGCCCAGCGATCTACCCGACCTGCCGCGGGAGCTGTCGTTCTGGATCGGTTCCCATCTGGGGGGGCCGGTGGCCGACCAACAGCAGGCGCTGCTGGAAATCACCGATACCCACGAACGGTTGCAGCAGGAATTCGAGTTGCTGGATGAAACCCGCCGCCAGCTGGCGGCTCGCACCGTGCTGCAGGACACATTCCGCGATCTGCAGGACGACGACGAGCCGGAGTCCTGACGCTGTGGTCTCCACCCTGATTGCCGCACCCGCCCTGCTGGTGGCGGCACTGCTGCTCGGCCTGACCCTCTGGGCCCGCCGCGACCGCGCCTTCCACACCACCGCCAGCGTGGCCGACGCCTACGACCGCTGGACCGACGACCAGCTGCTCGAGCGGCTGTGGGGGGACCATGTGCACCTCGGCCACTACGGCAGCCCACCGCGGCGACGGGATTTCCGAGCCGCCAAGGTGGATTTCGTTCACGAGCTCGTGCAGTGGAGCGGGCTCGATCAACTCCCCCCCGGCAGCCGGGTGCTGGATGTGGGCTGCGGCATCGGCGGCAGTGCCCGCATCCTGGCGCGCGACTACGGCTTTGAGGTGCTGGGCATCAGCATCAGCCCCGGGCAGATCGCCCGCGCCCAGGCCCTCACCCCAAGCGGGCTCAACTGCCGTTTCGCCGTGATGGATGCTCTGGCGCTCGAGCTGGCCAATGGCTCGTTTGATGCGGTGTGGAGTGTGGAGGCCGGCCCTCACATGCCCGACAAGCAGCGCTATGCCGATGAACTGCTGCGGGTGTTGCGCCCAGGCGGCCTGCTGGCCGTAGCCGACTGGAATCGGCGGGATCCAGCCGAGAAACCGTTGAACGGGCTGGAGCGGCGCGTGATGCACCAGTTGCTGGTGCAATGGGCCCATCCAGAATTCGCCAGCATCCCAGGCTTCCGCCGCAACCTCGAACAGAGCCCCCAGGGCCGCTCCAGCTTGGGTGCCGGCGTTCCGCTGGTGGTGCAAACGGCCGACTGGAGCCGTGAGACCCTGCCCTCCTGGATCGACTCGATCCTGGAGGGGGCGCGTCGGCCGCTGGCGGTGCTGGGGTTGGGCCCCCAGGCTCTCCTGCTGGGGCTGCGCGAAACCCCCACGCTGCTGCTGATGCATTGGGGCTTTGCCACCGGAATGATGCAGTTCGGCGTGTTCCGCGCCTGCAAACCGGCCTGATCGGCCCGCTCAGCCCGTGGGCTGAGCAGGATCGTCGCCGTCGTCGATCACCGTGAGGGGGTAAGCACCGAACACAGCCAGGTGCTCGCACAACGGCTGCAGTTCCTCCACCGCCTGAATCAGGGGCTGGCGCCCCTGGGGCAGCTCCAGATCCACGAAAAAGATGTATTCGCCCATCTCCCGCTTGGAGGGCCGCGATTCGATCCGGCTCATGTTCAAGGCGCGGTGCGCGAAGCAGGCCAAGGCCTCCAGCAGGGCGCCCGGCCGGTTGGCCTGCAACGAGAAGGCCAGGCTGGCCAGCGGCCCCTCCAGGCTGCGTTCACCGCGGCGCAGCAGCTGAAAACGGGTGCAGTTGCCGGGGACGTCGTTGATCGGATAGGCGAGCACCTGCAGGCCGTGCTCCTGGGCGGCCTGGAGGGAGGCGATGGCGCCGCGGAAGCGGCTGCCGGCCACCATGCGCGCCGCTTCCGCGGTGGAGCTGGTGGGCAGTTGCAGGGCCTCCGGCAGCTGATCGCCAAGCCACTGGCTGCACTGGGCCAGGGCCTGGGGATGGGAGAGCACCTCGCTCACACCCTCCAGGGGTCCGCTCCCGAGCAGGGCATGGCGGATCGGCAGCACCACGGCCCGGGCCACCCGCAGCTCGGGATGCTCCCAGAGAGCGTCGAGGCAGGCCGTCACGCCCCCCTCCACGGAGTTCTCCACCGGAACCACGGCGGCATCGGCGCGACCCTCGGCCAGGGCCTTCACCACAGCGCGGATGCCCACCTGGGGCAGCAGCTGGGGCTGGGCAATGCCCTCCAGGGTCGCCAGGCGAATCGCCGCTTGCTCGCCGTAGGTGCCCACGGGACCGAGAAAGGCGATGCGCATGGGGAGCAGAGGGACCGTGCTGGATAGGATCATGGCGCCCCGGCAGCCCGTTGATGCCCCTGGCCTTCAGTGCCAGCCAAGCGTTGCAACTGGCGGTGGAGCGCCAGGCCGGTCAATTGGCCGCGTATCTCGATGATGAGCAGCGGGTGATCAGCGCCCTGCTGGATCCCCGCCAGCTCACGCCCTTAGGGCCCGGCCGCTATCGCTACACCGTGACGCGGCTGCAGGTGTTCCAGCTGCAGATCCAGCCCGTGGTGGAGCTGGTGGCACGGCGCAGCCCCAACCGCATCGAGCTGGAGGCCCTGGATTGCGAACTGGAAGGGCTGGGCCTGGTGGACGACTTCCAGCTGACGCTGAACTCCTGGCTGGAGGCCAGCCCCGAGGGTCTGGTGGGCGAGGCCGCTCTGGCGGTGAGCGTGAGCCAGCCCAGCCTGCTACGGCTGATCCCACCACGGGTGCTGGAGGCCACGGGCCGCTCGCTGCTGGCCGGCATCCTGCTGGGCATCAAAACCCGCGTGGGCCAGCAGCTGGTGAACGACTTTGAGAGCTGGTGCCTGGTGGGAGCCAACCAGGGCTGAGCGGCGTCCGGGGCCGGTTAGCCGGCGTCGGACGCCGGGAGCACACGACGCAGGAACGAGCGGCGGTGCAGCGGGGTGGGGCCGAGCTGCAGCAGGGCCTGGCGATGCAGGGCGGTGCCATAGCCGGCGTGGCGCTCCAGGCCATAGCCGGGATGGGTGGCCGCCAGGCGGGTGATCAGGGCATCGCGGGCCTGCTTGGCGAGCACGCTGGCGGCGGCGATCGCCAGGCTCTGACGATCGCCACGCACCACGGTGCGCTGGGGGCCGCTCCAGCAGCGCAAGGGCAGCACACCATCCACGAGCACCAGCTGGGGTTCAGCACCGAGGCGCTGCAGGGCGCGCAGCATGGCCCACTCGGTGGCGGTACGGATGCCGTGGCGATCAATCGCCGCGGCGGAGGCCTGACCGAGAGCCCAGCCCAGGGCTAGAGCCTGAATCTGGGGCACCAGCTGCGCGCGGCGGCGGGCGCTGAGGGCTTTGCTGTCGGTGAGACCAGCGGCGGCCAGGGGAGCAGCAGCACTGGCCGGCAGGATCACGGCACCGGCCAGCACCGGACCGAACCAGCAGCCGCGGCCCACTTCATCCACACCGGCGATGCCGGCACCGCTCGGCAGATCGGTCAATCGGCGGCGGTGGAGCGGCGGCGGCGGCGGCGGCGCGGTTCCCCGTCGTCGTCCGGTTCCGCCTCCGGTTCGGCCACGGCCATGGCTGTGGCAGCCGCTGGAGGCGATTCAGAAACCAGGGAGGGCTCGCTGACGCTCACCGACACGCGGCTGGCGGAACGGCTCCGGCTGCGGCGCGGGGTGGCCACCACTTCAATGGTGGCATCGGGCAGGAGATCGGGGGGGTGCAGATCCGGCTCCGGGAGCGGGGTGATCTCCACCGTGATCGGCTGGGGTGCTGGGCTGGTAAACGCTGCAGCGGTATCACTGCCGCTGCCGCCTGCCTCCGCATCCGGAGCGTTGCCGTTGCCGCCACGGCCCCGGCGGCGGCGGCGGGGACCGGCGGCGGCCAGTTGCTGACGGGCTTCCTCCAGCACGGCCTCGGCGTCATCGCCGGGGCGAACCACACGCACCACGAGGTTGTCGGCTATGGGGGGCTCCTCCAGCAGCAGGGCAGGATTGAGCCCGAGCCAGCCGTACACCAGCTCCTGATCGGGCTGCATCGGCACGGCGACCAGCTCCGCTTCCGGCCGGCGGCTGGCCGGTTCGAGGGCGGTCGCTGATGCCAGAACCTCGCTGTCGTCGGCGGCGAGGGTGAAGTCGTCGGTGGAGCCGAGGGGCTCGAGATCGCTGGCAGCGCCGCCACGGCCACGGCCACCGCGGCGGCGGCGGCCGCCACCGGCTTCAGGGCCGGAGGGGCTGAGCACCTCGGCGCGAGCCGAGGCAGCGGAGCGCACCAGGCCCCCGGCGGTGGCCAGGGGCTGCAGGCTGTCCTTGCCAGGCAACACGGCCACGTGGCCAATCCCGCCGCAACTGGGGCAGGCGCGGCCGAACAGCTCATAGATGTTCTGGCCCTGGCGCTTGCGGGTGAGCTCCACCAGGCCGAGCTCCGTGATCTGGGCGATCTGCGGGCGGGCACTGTCGTGGCGCACCTCAGCGGTGAAGTGCTCCAGCAGCTGCAACTGATCGCGGCGGGAATCCATGTCGATGAAATCGACGATCACCACCCCACCGATGTTGCGCAGCTTCAGCTGGCGGGCGATTTCGGTGGCGGCCTCGTAGTTGGTCCACAGCACCGTCTCGCGGGCGTTGGCGGAGCGGGTGAAGGATCCGGAGTTCACGTCGATCACCGTGAGCGCCTCGGTGGGCTCGATGATCACGTAGCCGCCGGAGGGGAGATCCACCCGCGGCTTGAGGGCATCGCGAATGGCGGCGTTGACCTTGAAATGCTCCAGGATCTCGGTGGGCTCGTTGTGGTGCTCCACCACCACGCCGGCCTGATCAGCGCCGAGGAAAGCCTGCACACGGCCCACGGCATCGGCACCATCCACGACGATGCGCGCCACATCGCCGTGGAGGTGATCGCGCAGGATGCGATGGATGAAATCCTCATCGCGGTTGAGCAGAACCGGCGGATTGGCGCTCTCGGCGGCGGCCTGAATGGCCTCCCACTGGCGCAGCAGCGCTTCCAGGTCGTCGATGAGCAGCTCTTCGCTCACGCCCTCGGCTTCCGTGCGGATCAGCAGGCCAGCGCCGGGGGGCTTGATCAGCACGCCCAGGGCACGCAGGCGATTGCGCTCGCTTTCGGCATTGATGCGGCGGGAGATGCTCACCCCCTGGCCATGGGGCTGCAGCACCAGGAAACGGCCGGGCAGGGCGAGGTTGCCGGTGAGGCGCGGGCCCTTGGTGCCCGTGGGCTCCTTCATCACCTGCACCAGCACCTTCTGGCGCGGTTCCAGCAGCTCGGTGATCCCCGCCGTGCCCTTCCTCAGGCGCAGGGGGCCGAGATCGGTGACATGAATGAAGCCATTCTTCTCACCCTCGCCGATATTGACGAAGGCCGCATCGATACCCGGCAGCACGTTTTCCACGGTGCCGAGGTAGACGTCGCCGATCTGGTAGCGGCCCTGGGCCACCACCAGCTCATCCACACGGTCATCGGTGAGAACCGCGGCGATCCGCAGCTGCTCGGCGATGACAATCTGCTGGGGCATGGAGGATCAGAGGACAACCCGCAGGGGGGTGATCGGGGGGAGCGAAGACGGGGCGCCGGTTGCGCCCACCAAGCCATCCGGGTGCAATCGCACAGCGCCATCGCCGATGGCGCGCTGTTGCACGGGATCGATGGCTGAAACCTGTTGGGTGAAAGCTACGGAATGAAACAACCTCGGGTACTGAAACCCGTGGCTGGCCGGAGGGCACACCGCCGGACACCGCTAGGGGACCGAAGGGGCCGGAGCCATCAAGGCGATCCGGCGAATGGGTGCGAATTCCTGTCTGATCGGAACCCGTCTGAACGGCGCCGCTGTGGCGGCTTTCAGGAAGAGAGGTTCGAGAAAGCTCTTGCGGTGTCTCCTCAGATCGTGACGATCGCGAGGCGAGGAGTGATCGCTTCGGCCAGTGGAGGCTTTACGCAGATCCGCCGTCGTGCTTGAACCCTAGCACGGGCGATCTGATGCATTAGCAGCGCCTCAGGAGGACCGGAGTTGCAGCGCCTGGCGACGCAGGGCAGCCAGCTGCAAGGGCTGATTGAGCTGCTGGGCGAACCAGTGCTGGAGCTGTTCCGGCCGCAGGCTGCGACCGGCCGCATCAATCGCTGCGCTGTAACGGAGCAGCGCTGCAGAGGCTGGTGCACCCGGCTGATCCAGGCCCGCCACCACCGCCAGGCTCAGCAGATCGGGGCGACATTCACGGCTGCGGGGGCGGCCCTTCTTGTCGGTGTCGTGCCAGATCCAGCTCTCGCTGGCCAGCAGGGCCTCGGCGGCGGCAGTCCAGGCTGCGACCGCTGGCACGCCACTGGCCTCTGGCGCCAGCGCCAATTCCAGCTGCCAACTGGCGGTGACCAGCTCCTGGGAGAGGCTGGGGCCGGCCACCGGCACCTCCCGCACCGCCGCCAGGGTGAACTCCCCAGGCAACTGCGCCTGCAGACGCTGACGCACCCAGGCGGGATCTTGCCATTCCGCCATCTCCAGATCCAGCCATTCGCCATCAGCCTCAGCACCGAGCGGCAACGCCAGGGCGAACTGCACCCGCGGCAGCGGGTGGAACCCACCGGTGAAGCTCACCGGCAGGCCGCTGCGCCGCAGGGCCCGCTCGATCAGGCGCACCAGATCCAGGTGGCTGAGCAGGGCGAGGGAGCCGTGCTTGCTGAAGCGGAAGCGCAGGCGCTGCACCCGCGCGCTGGCTGGGGCCCGCTGGGGCAGGGTTTCGGGGATCGGCGGGGGCGGAATCACCACGTTGTGACCCAGCTCCGGGCCGCACACCCCGCAGCTGCTGCAGCCCTCAAAGG
>JBJTHL010000106.1:0-5102 GCA_046094445.1 Vulcanococcus sp. | reverse complement strand
GCTGCGTCGCCAGGAGCGCGAGCAGCAGGGTCAGCTGGCCCAGCGCTTCGGCTTGCCCCTGCCGCTCAGGCCGGCGTGGGGGCCGGGCAGGAGGCCAAGGCGGTGAACCAGGTGCTGGTGGCGGGCAGCTATGCCGCCGTGGCCGAAGCCCTGGCCCTGGGCCAACGGCTGGGGCTGCCGATGCCGGCGGTGGTGGCGGCCCTGGAGAGCGGCGCCGCCGGCTCCTGGGCCCTCAGCCACCGCGCCGGCACCATGCTCCAGGGGCACTACCCGCTCGGTTTCAGGCTGGCGCTGCACCGCAAGGATCTGGCCATCGCCCTGGAGGCCGCCGCCGCCGCCCAGCTCGAGCTGCCCGTCTGCCAGCGCGTTGCCGCCCTGGAGGATGAGCTGATCGCCCGCGGCCATGGCGACGACGACGTGTCGGCCCTGGCGCGCTGGTTCAGCGACCCGAACCCGCCCCCCACGCCGGCCTGAGCGGCAGGGGCAAGCCGAAGCGCTGGGCCAGCTGACCCTGCTGCTCGCGCTCCTGGCGACGCAGCTGCTGGCCGTCGCTGAACAGCGCCTGCCAGCACCCCTGCTGTGCCGGCGGATCGCCGGCCTTGGCCAGGCAGCGCTGGGCCTGATCCAGCTGGGCCAGACGCTGGCTGCTGCGCTGGCGCTCCAGGGTCTGCTGGGCCTGGAGGTACTGGCGGCCCTCGGCGGGGCTCAGGCGGCTGAGGGCCGCCACCATCGGCGCACCGCGGCCCTCCCGGGGCTCGAGGCGTTGGGCCTGGCTGCGGCCGGGGCCAGCGCCGGCCGCCAGCAGCAGTGCAGCGGAGAGGGCCAGGCCGCAGCGGGCGCGGCGAGAAACAGGGGCCATGGACAGCATCACGGCGGAACGGTTCCAGGCTGGGCGCCACCTGCCGCTGAGATCCGACCCAACGGCCCCTCAGCTGTGACCGGATGCGACCGGCGGCCGCGAGCGGCCCTGCAGCACCACCGCGAAGCCGCCGGCAGCGCGCTGGATCGACAGCCCGCCGCCATGGGCCGCCGCCACCCGGGCGGCGATCGCCAACCCGAGGCCGCAGTGGCCACTGCCGCCGCGGGCCCGATCCAGCCGCTGAAACGGCTGCAGCGCCTGGGGCCAGGCCGGCTCGGGGATGCCGGGGCCCCGGTCCCACACCTCGATGCGGAACCCCTCGCCAGCGGGCCGCAGCACCAACCGCAGAGGCGGTCGGCCATGGCTGAGGGCGTTGTCGATCAGGTTGCCGATGGCCCGGCCCCGGGCCACGGGCTGAATGCAGGCCTCCAGCGGCACCAGATCCAGCTCCAGCTCCGCGGGATCCAGCGGTGCGCTCAGCTCCGCCAGCCACTGCTCCAGGGGCAGCTGCACGGCCGGTTCGTCATCCCCACCGCCGGCGAACAGCAGGAACTGACCGGTGATGCGCTCCAGGGCATCGAGATCAGCGGCGGCCCGCTGGCGATCGGCGGCATCCGGCTGGGCCAGGCCGAGCCGCAGCCGCAGCCGCGTGATCGGGCTTTTGAGGTCGTGGGCGATGCCGGCCAGCATCGTGGCCCGCGCCCGCTCGCTCTCCGCCAACCGCTGCACCATGGCATTCACATGGCCGGTGAGCCGCTGCACCGCCGCGGTGCCGCGCAACGGCAGCGGCGCCGCGCTGGCGGCCGGCTGCCCCACCGCCGCCAGGGCCCGCTCCAGCCGCTGCAGCGGCTGCTGCACATCCCGCCAGAGAAACAGCAGCGAAGCACTGATGCTGCCCGCCAGCAGCGACACCCCCAGCAGCAGCGGGTCGGGCGGCCAGCGCCGCTGCGGCCCCAGGGGCGCGAGCAGCCACACCGGCTCCAGCGGCGACAGCACCCCCACCCACAGGGCCGGCACCTCCACCGCCGCCGGCAGCACCGGCGGACAGGGATCCAGGCGCTGGCAGAGATCGGCATGGAGCTGAGCGGCCTGGCGGCGCAGCCGTGGATCGGTGCCGCGGGGTGGGCGATCGACCACCAGCAGGGGCAAGCCGCTCAGCCGGGCCAGGGCCGCGGGGGGCAACCGATCGAGGGCCAGCTCCGCCAGCCGCAGGTTGAAGGCCACCTCGGGGCCCATCTGGGCGATCTGGGCCCGCTCCAGCCGCTGGGCCAGCAAGGTCTGCAGCAGCGCCAGGCACAGGGCCGAGACGCCGGCCCCCACCAGGGCGGATCTAACGGCTGCGCGGCTGGCCATCGGGCACGAACACATAGCCGTAACCCCACACGGTCTGCACATAGCGGGGCCGGGCCGGATCGGGCTCCACCAGCCGGCGCACCCGCGACACCTGCACATCCATGCTGCGGCTGTCGGTGTCGCAACCCGGACCGCGGGCCAGCTCGATCAGCCGCTCGCGCGACAGGGGCCGGTGCGGATGCTGCACAAAGGCCGCCAGCAGGCTGAACTCCCCGCTGGTGATCACCACCGGCTGGCCATCGCGCTCCAGGCAGCGGGCCGCCAGATCCAGGCGGCAGGGGCCGAACGCCACCCGCTGCCCCTCCGCCAGGGGGGTGCCGGCCGGCAGGGCCACCCGCCGCCGCCGCACCGCCTCGATGCGGGCCGTGAGTTCCCGGGGCAGAAACGGCTTGCCGAGGTAGTCGTCGGCCCCCTGTTCCAGGCCGATGATCCGATCCACACCATCGCCGCGGGCGGTGAGCATCACCACCGGCAGATCGTCGCCGGCGTCGCGCAGCCGCCGCAGCAGCGTGAGCCCGTCCTCACCGGGCAGCATCAGATCGAGCACCACCAGATCGGGGCGCTGGCTCTCCAGGCGCACCATCAGCTGCTCACCACTGGCCAGGCAGCGCACGTCGTACCCCTGATCGGTGAGGTATGTCCCCACCAGACGCCGCTGCTCCGGGTCGTCGTCCACCACCCAGATGCGCGGGGCCGGGCGGCTGCCGCCGCTGCGGCTGGAGAGGGGCATGACCCATGGCCGGCTGGGCGAACTGTATGGACAGCGGGGCCCGCTGACTGCGCCAGTTGGATCTGGTCACAGCTGAGGGTGCGGGCCGCCATCCCCGGGACGGCTGGGCTCCATAGGCTCGGCTCATGGTGCAACAGCAGCCACCCCGGGCCCGATGGCCGCAGCCCCGCGCCCTGCTGGCGTTGCTGCTGGCCTGCGGCTGCGCCGGCGGGCCGGCGCCACCGGCCGCGGCCCAGAGCGCCCGTGAGCTGCGCACCTACCAACAGCGGCTGGAGCAGCTGTTTGAGCGCCTGGATCAGAACAACGACCGGCGGCTGGAGCGACTGGAAGTGGAGGGGGTGCCCTACCTCGAGCGCCATTTCGAGCGGCTGGATCAGCGCCAGCGCGGCTACCTCACCCCCGATGATCTGCGCCCGGCGGGCCGTGCCGACCGCAACGGCGATGGGCGGATCGAGCGGACTGAAGCCGCCAGCTTCCCCCGGCTGCTGCAACGCTTCGACGAGGCCGACAGCAACGGCGATGGCGTCCTCAACCGTGAGGAGCTGCGCCGCTGGCGCGGGCGCCGCAGTGAGCGCTGAACGGGGCTGCGGCGCTGCGGAATTCAGAGCTGCAGCTGGGAGCGATCGGCCACCACACGCACCTGCTTGCTGGCCGCCACGATGCCGCGCGGATGCACCAGCAGCACGGCCCAGGTCTGCAGGCCGGGCTGGTACGGGGCCTGCACGGTCTTGAACAGACCGCCGCCGGCCAGGGGTTCGAGCGGCAGCTCCGGGCTCTGCAGCCGCAGCACCTCCAGGGCGCTCACCGGCTTCAGCGCACCGGCCACCACGGCACCATCGAGGGGCTGATCGAACACCACATCCAGGTCGTAACGCTGGCCGGTGAGCACCGCATCCGGAATCTGCAGGCTCACGCTCAGGCCGGGATCACCGCTGCGCAGGATGGCGCTCTCGCGGATCACCTCCTGGCGGTTGAAGCGCTGGGGGCCGGCCCCCAGCACCAGCTGCTGGCGGGCCTCCAGGTTGAACAGATTGCCGCCCTGGCGCCAGCTGCCGGTGAGCAGCACCTCGGCGGTGGGGCGGCCATCCCGCAGCGGAGCGCCCGCCTGCACCCGCCAGTGAGCATCGGGGAAGCGCTGCCGCAGCAGGGCCCGCCGCTGCTCCAGGGCGGTCGGATCCAGCCCTTCGCCGGGCTCGAGCACGGCGGAGAGGGCCGCGGGGGAGGGGTTGTTGAGAGCATCCTGCAGGGCCTGCAGGCTCGGTGCCGCCCGCAGCGGTGCCGGCAGCAGCCCCGCCGTGAGTGCCGCAGCGGCCAGGGCCAGGGCGGCCGGCGGCAGGGGGCGCAACAGCACGGGGCACAACGGCGGGCAGGTCCTTAAGTTAGGCGCGCTCTGCGGCCGCGCCCATGTCCCGCCTGCTGATCGCAGCCAGCGGCACCGGCGGCCATTTATTCCCCGCCCTGGCGGTGGCCGAGGCCCTCCCCAGCAGCTGGGAGATCCACTGGCTGGGGGTGCCGGATCGGCTGGAGCGGGAGCTGGTGCCGGCGGCTTACCCGCTGCACACGGTGAACGCCGGTGGGCTGCAGGGGCGCGGTCTGCAGAAACTGGTGAACCTGCTGCGCCTGCTGGCCTCCACCTGGAGCGTGCGCCAGCTGATCCGGCGCGAGCGCATCCGCGTGGTGTTCAGCAGCGGCGGCTACATCGCGGCCCCGGCGATCCTGGCGGCCCGCTGGTGCGGCATTCCGGTGGTGCTGCATGAAGCCAACGGCGTACCCGGCCGCGTGACGCGGCTGCTGGGCCGGCTCTGCAGCCAGGTGGCGGTGGGGCTACCCCAGGCGGCCGAACGGCTGCCCGGGGCACGGCCGCGGGTTACCGGCACCCCCGTGCGCCGCGCGTTCCTGGAACCGGCCGCGCTGCCAGCCTGGGTGCCCGCCGGGCCCGGCCCCCTGCTGCTGGTGATGGGCGGCAGCCAGGGGGCCCTGCGCCTCAACCGCATGGTGCGGCCCCTGCTGCCGCGGCTGGCGGCCAGCGGCTGCCGCGTCGTGCACCTCACCGGCAGCCAGGATCCGGACGCCGGCCAGCTGCGCCTCAACGGGGTGGTCGAGCGGGCCTTCAGCGATGAGCTGCCGGGCCTGCTGCAGCACTGCGACCTGGCCATCAGC
>JBJTHL010000105.1:0-9304 GCA_046094445.1 Vulcanococcus sp. | reverse complement strand
CCCCGATGCCGCCCCGGCCCCCTGCGGCACGGCTGTTTTCTGCGCGAAGGCTGTTCTCTGCGCGATGGCTGTTTTCTACTCCGAGACTGTTCTCTGCGCGAGCCCTGCTGCTGGCTCTGGCCCTGCTGCTGGGCGTTGTGCTGCTGCTGCCGCGGTTGGTGGTGGAGAGCCAGTGGTTCGCCCAGTTCCAGGCGGCCCCGGTGCTGTGGCGCCGCTGGTTGTTTCAGCTGCTGGCGTTCAGCCTGGTGATGGGCCTGGGGGTGCCCCTGCAGCTGCAGCAGCTGCAGCGCTGCTGGCGGCTACGTCAGGAGGCCCGCCGCAAGGCCCTGCCGGTTGCCCCCCTCGTGGCGATGGGTACCCGGACGCTGCTGGCGGTGCTGGCAGCGCTGCTGCTGCTGCTGGCCGGCGGCCTCACGTATTTACTTGTGCAGGCCAAGGATCTGATCGCCGCCCCCTTCAGCGGCTCGGTGATCACCGGCATTCCCGTTCTGGCTGATCTGCCACCCCTGCTGTTCCTGGGCCTGGCCGCCGGGCTGCTGTTGCCGCTGCTGCTCTGGCCGCTCACCACGCTGCGCATCACCCTGGCGGCGGCCCTGGCCGGCACGGCCACCGCCCTGGCCCGCGGCTGGAGCCTGTGGCTGCCGGCGCTGCTGGCGGTGCCCTTTGGTGAACGGGATCCAGTGGCTGGCTTCGATCTCAGCTTCACGGTGCTGCAGCTGCCGGCCCTGCATCTGCTGGTGAGCGTGGTGCTGGCCCAGGTGGCCGTCGGTCTGGCGGGCTGTCTGTGGCTCACCTTCAGCGAAGGCGATACCCTCTCGGAGCTGCGTTTCCCCGGTCTGAGCCGCCAGCAGCAGCGGGTGCTGCAGCCCCAGCTGGCGGTGCTGGCTTTGATGGGGGCCCTCAGCAATGCCCTGGCCCCCTTTGACCTGATGGTGCAGGGCAGTGGTGTGGCCTCCGGCGCTGGCTTTGTGGACCTGCATGTGCGGCTGCCGCTGCGGCTGCTGCTCGCGGCCCTGCTGCTGCTCACCAGCCTCGGCCTGCTGGTGCCGCTGCCGCGCCACTGGCTACGGCGCGGTGCCCTGATCCCCCTGGCCGCCACGGCCCTGGCGGTGCCGATCGCCGAGTGGATCGTGGCGCCGCTGGTGCATCGCATCTGGGTGCAGCCGCGGGAGCTGGCCCTGGAAACGCCCTACCTGCGCCGCTCGATCGACGCCACCCGCCGGGCCTTCGGCCTGGAGCGCGTCAAGCAGCTCACCCTGGAGCCCCGTCAGCGCCTCGCGCCGGAGGATCTGGCCTCAGCCCCCGGCACCCTCAGCAACATCCGCCTGTGGGACAGCAAGCCGCTGCTGGAGGCCAACCGTCAGCTGCAGCAGCTGCGGCTCTATTACCGCTTCCCCTCTGCGGCGGTGGATCGTTATCCGCTCAGTGGTGACCCGGCCCGTCAGGGCTCCCAACAGGTGCTGATCGCCGCCCGTGAACTCGATACCGCAGCCCTGCCCAGCAATGCCCGCACCTGGTTGAACCGCCATCTGGTGTTCACCCATGGCTACGGCTTCACGGTGTCCACCGTGAATGCCTTCGGCCCCGATGGGCTGCCCCTGTACTTCGTGAAGGATCTGGGCCGCAGCGGCAAGGTGCAGGGCATCCCCCAGCTGGGGCTGAGCACTCCGCGGGTGCGCGACACCCTGCCGGTGGGTCTGCCGCGGCTCTACTTCGGTGCCGCCAAGGCCCACTACGTGATCGCCCCCACCGAGGTGCGGGAGTTCGACTACCCCGAAGGTGAGCTCAACCTCTATTCCCACTACGACGGCAGCGGTGGCGTGCCGATCCACGGCCCGCTGGATCGGTTGATGGCGGCGGCCTATCTGCCCGAACCGCGGCTGCTGTTCACCGGCTCGCTCACCCCCAGCAGCCGGCTGTTGCTGCGCCGCCAGGTGAACGATCGCCTCAGCGCCCTGGCCCCCTTCCTGCGGTTTGAGAGCCAGCCGTATCTGGTGACCGCCCGTGTACCGAGTGGCGATGGGTACCAGCACCGCCATCACCAGTACTGGCTGCTGGATGGCTTCACCGTGAGCCGCAGTTATCCCTATGCCGAGGCCAACCCCAATGGCATCCGCTATTTCCGCAACCCGGTGAAGGCCGTGGTGGATGCCTACAACGGCCAGGTGTGGCTGTACGTGAGCGATCCCGCTGATCCGGTGCTGCGCACCTGGCGGCGTGCCTTTCCGGAGCTGTTCCGGCCGCTGACGGCCATGCCCCGGGCGCTGCTGAGCCACATCCAGGTGCCGCAGAGTCAGTTCCAGGTGCAGGCGGAGCGGCTGCTGCGCTACCACGTCACCGACGTGCGCACCTTCTACAACGGCGACGATGTGTGGTCGATCCCACTGGAGATCTACGGCTCGGCGAATACGCCGGTGCGGCCTTATCACGTAACGGTGCAACTCCCCGGCCAGAGCAGGCCGGAGTTCGTGCTACTGCTGCCGTTCACGCCACTCAAACGGCCCAACATGGTGGGCTGGCTGGCGGCCCGCAACGACCCGCCCCACTACGGCGAGCAGCTGCTGGTGCGGTTCCCGCAGCAACGGCTGCTGCTGGGTCCGCAGCAGATTTCCTCGCTGATCGAGCAGGATCCGGCGATCAGCTATCAGTTCGGTCTCTGGAACCGCGAAGGGTCGCGACTGATCCACGGCAACATGCTGGTGCTGCCGGTGGGGCGTGGTCTGCTCTATGTGGAGCCGATCTATCTACAGAGCAAGAACAACGACCTACCCACCCTGGTGCGGGTGGTCGTCACCGACGGCACCCGCTTCGTGATGGAGCGCAACCTGCAGATCGCCCTGGCCAAACTCACCAGCCAGGCCCCTGCGGCCGCCTTCAGCCTGCCGGTACCCGGTGCGGTGACGCCCTGAGGCTGGGCATCAAAAAAGGGCCCTCGCGGGCCCCTGGATGATCGAGATACCTGCCGATCAGGGCTGAGCCGGCTGGGCTCAAGCGGCCACGGCGGTCTTGGGGTCGAGGGCGCCCTTGGCGTACAGAGCGGCGTAGTAGTTGATGTCGCGCTGCTTGATCTTGCTGGCGTTGCCGGCACACCAGAACTGCTGGTAACGATCCAGGCACACCTGCTTCATGTAGGCCCGGGCGGGCTTGTTGAAGTGGCGGGGATCGAAGTTGGCGGGATCTTTGGCGGCGGCTTCCCGGATGGCGGCGGTGAAGGCCAGGCGGTTGTCGGTGTCGATGTTCACCTTGCGCACGCCGTTGCGGATGCCTTCCTGGATCTCCTCCACGGGCACGCCGTAGGTCTCAGGGATGGCACCGCCGTACTTGTTGATCATGTCCAGCCACTCCTGGGGCACGGAGGAGGAGCCGTGCATCACCAGGTGGGTGTTGGGGATGGCCTTGTGGATCTCAGCGATGCGGCTGATGGCCAGCACTTCACCGGTGGGCTTGCGGGTGAACTTGTAGGCGCCGTGGCTGGTGCCGATGGCGATCGCCAGGGCGTCCACCTTGGTCTTGGCCACGAAGTCAGCAGCTTCGGCGGGGTCGGTCAGCAGCTGGCTGTGGTCGAGCTTGCCCTCGAAACCGTGGCCATCTTCGGCTTCGCCCATGCCGGTCTCCAGGGAGCCCAGGCAGCCCAGCTCACCTTCCACGCTCACGCCGATGGCGTGGGCCACGTCCACCACTTCCTTGGTGACCGCCACGTTGTACTCGTAGCTGGCCGGGGTCTTGGCGTCGGCCTGCAGGGAGCCATCCATCATCACCGAGGTGAAGCCGTTGGCAGCGGCGCCATAGCAGGTGGCGGGGCTGTTGCCGTGGTCCTGGTGCATCACCACCGGGATGTCCGGATAGGTTTCCACGGCGGCCAGGATCAGGTGGCGCAGGAAGCTCTCACCGGCGTACTGACGGGCGCCGCGGGAGGCCTGCAGGATCACCGGAGAATCGGTCTCATAGGCCGCCTCCATGATCGACTGCACCTGCTCCAGGTTGTTCACGTTGAAGGCAGGGATGCCGTAGCCGTTCTCAGCGGCGTGGTCGAGCAGCAGCCGAAGAGGGACGAGCGCCATGGGGACCTCAAGGGAGATTGCGGGGGATCCTAACTGGCGCCTTTTCGGGCCCAAAAAGCGAGCGGCCAGGCGCAGCGTTCCTGCTGCCCCGGCGGTCAGATCAGCTGTCGCAGGCCGGTATCGGCCGACACCAGGGCCAGGTCGCAGACCCGCTGGCTGAGGGCGGCCTCGCTCAGGCCGGGCCGCATCGGCCGCCCCTTCAGGGCCGCCTCCGCCCACCACTCGATCAGGCGCTGCACCGGGGCCACCCGGCCATCGGGCCAGGTGTGGGGGAAGGCCAGGGCCGGATCCGGAGCCAGCTCGATCGCTTCGCCGGCGGCGGCCGCCTGGCTGAGGCTGAATCCGTGCACGTAGTCCTTCTGGTTGGGCGAGCCCAGCACCAGGCTGCCCTCACTGCCATAGATCTCGATCCAGTACCCCCGGCCTGGGCGCGTCACCGAGGCCAGGCTCACCTGGGCGGGCAGCCGTTGGCCGTGGGCCAGTTCCAAGTCCAGCTGCAGCAGGGCGATGTCCTCGGCATCCACCGTCCCCAGGCGGCCGCTGCCATCGGCCAGCGGGCGATGGGGGATCGCCAGGCTGCGGCTGGCGCTGAGGCTGCGGGTGGGGCCGAACAGCCAGTGCAGGGTGTCGAAGGCGTGGGTGCCCAGCGACCCCAGCACGCCGCCGCCGGCCGCCCGCTGGGAATACCAGTTCCAGGGGCGGCTGGCATCGGCGCGGCTGCCCATCAGCCAGTCGAGCTTCACCAGCCAGGGACGGCCCACCGGGTTGCTGGCCAGCAGTGCCTTGAGCTGCAGGAAGGCCGGCACGGCGCGGTATTCAAAATCCACCGCCACGCACACGCCCCTGGCCATGGCCTGCCGTTGCAGCGCCTCGATCCGGGCGGTGTCGAGGGCCACCGGTTTCTCCAGCAGCAGATGCTTGCCAGCGGCGATTGCCTGCTCCGCCAGGGCGGCCCGCGGCTGCGGCGGTGTGGCGATCACCAGCGCATCCACGCGCGGATCGGCCAGCAGGGCGTCGAAGTCGGTGAAGCCGGGCAGGCCGGTGGTGGCCGTGGCCTGATCCAGGCGCTCCTGGCGCGGGTGCCAGAGGGCTACCGGTTCGGTGAGCGGGCAGGCGCGCAGGGCGGGCAGATGCACCGCTTCGCCGAACCCGAGGCCGGCCACGGCGACGCCCAGGGGGCGGGGATCGGTTCGGCTGGGGTTCAGGGCAGCACTCACGCGGGCTCGGGTCTGATGCACACCTCAGGAGCCTGCCAGCAGCGGGGCCCCGGCGGCGCAGACCGCGGCGATGGTTTCTTCGATCAGGCCATCCGGGCCCGCCGGCTGCCAGCTGCTGTTCCACTGGGGAAACCCATTGATCGAGGTGTCGCGGAACAGGGTCTGGCCGCAGTCGATCTCCATCACGTACAGGCTGCTGGCGGCGGCCCGCTCGGCCGGTGCTCCTGCTTCGGCGTTGGCCTGTTCGGCGGCGGGCTGGAAGCGGCTCAGCACGGTGAGGTTGCCCTGCCGATTCACCCGCAGGCTGCCGGCATCCCACCACTGGCGCCCCTCAACGCTGGCGGGCAGCTCCTGCCAATCGACCGGCCCGGCCAGGGCGGGAAGGGGTTGGCCCAGCAGCAACACCAGCAGCAGGGCCAGCAGGGCGCGGATCACGCCACCACCGCCTTGGCGCAGCCGTGCATGCTCAGCAGGCTGGCCAGGGTGCTGCGCAGCTTGGTGCGAGGCACGATGTGATCCACGAAGCCGTGGTCGCGCAGGTATTCGGCGGTCTGGAAGTCGTCGGGCAGTTTTTCGCGCAGGGTCTGCTCAATCACGCGCCGGCCGGCGAAGCCGATCAAGGCCTTGGGTTCGGCCAGGATGAGGTCGCCGAGCATGGCGAAGCTGGCGGTCACCCCACCGGTGGTGGGGTGGGTGAGCAGCGGCAGGTAGAGGAGCTCGGCCTGGCGGTGGCGTTCCAGGGCGCCGGAGATCTTGGCCATCTGCATCAGCGAGAGCATGCCTTCCTGCATGCGGGCGCCGCCGGAGGCGCACACGATCAAGACCGGATAGCGCCGGGCTGTGGCCTCCTCGATCAGGCGAGCCAGCTTCTCACCCACCACCGAGCCCATCGAACCGCCCATGAAGCGGAAATCCATCACCCCCAGGGCCAGGGGCATGCCCTCCACGCGGCACAGGCCCGTGATCACACCATCCTTGAGGCCTGTGGCGCGTTGGGTGTCGCGGATGCGGTCGGCGTAGCTGCGGCGGTCCTTGAAGGCCAGAGGATCGGTGGGGGCCAGATCGCTGTTCATGGCCTCGAAGCTGCCGGGATCCGCGATCAATGCGATGCGTTCCTCGCTGAAAATCCGGTGGTGGTAGCCGCAGCCACCGCACACGCTGGCGTTGGCCGCCAGATCCTTGCGGTACACCACCAGCCCGCATTCCGGGCATTTGCTCCACAGGCCATCCTCCTCATTCATCTCCTGGGCGTTGCGCACCACCGGGGCGGTCTTGCGGCGATCGGCGAACCAGTCGAACAGCGACATGGGGCGGCGGAGGCGGCGAGGGGGATCCAACCATTAAAGGCCGCGCCGCTGGTCTCAGCCCAGGGCCGGCCAGAGCAACTGCTGCCATAGGGTGTTGCCGCCGATCCACACCGCCAGGCCTGCCGCCGCCAGGAACGGGCCGAAGGGGAAGGGCTGTTGGCGCTTCAGCCGGCCGCTGAGACGCCCAAGCAGGCCGAACAGGGCACCAGTGAGCACCGCCAGGCTCACCATCAGCCCCAGGCCCGTGAGCCCCAGCCAGGCCCCCAGCAGGGCGGCCAGTTTGGCGTCGCCCAGGCCTAGGGCCGGTTTGCCCAGCAGCTTGCCGGCAGCGGCGCTCACCGCCTCGCAGCCCAGCAACCCGGCGCTGGCGGCCAACAGGTGCCACAGCAGCAGGCTGCGGCCGATGGCATCGCCCTGGCTGAAACCGGCGCTGGCGCAGACCAGCAGGCCCAGCACCACACCCCAGCGGCAGAGCGGTTCCGGTAGCCACAGGTGATCCAGATCGATCAACAACAGAGGCAGCAGCAGCCCCACCAGCAGCCAGCCCCCCAGCACCACCAGCAGCGGCGGCGGCGCAGCCCCTAGGCCGCTGGGCAGGGCCACGCAGGCGGCCACGAACAACCCGGCCGTCAGGGCCTCCACCGCCGGATAACGCACGGCGATGGCACCTCGGCAGTGGCGGCAGCGGCCCCGCTGCAGCAGCCAGCTGAACAGCGGGATGTTCTCGAACCAGCGCAGGCGGCTGCCGCAGTGGGGGCAATGGCTGCCGGGGTGGATCAGCGATTCCTGGCGGGGCAGCCGCCAGGCCACCACGTTGAGGAAGCTGCCGATGCAGGCCCCCAGGGCGGCGATGCTGAGGCCGGCCAGGGGCAGGAGCTCGGGGGGAAGGGTCTGCAGCATCAGCCGCGGTAGGGATTGCGGGGAGTGCGGCCACGGCCGCTGCGACTGCGCACCAGATCGATTGGCAGGTACTGCTCATCCGGCAGCAGCACCGGCGCTTCGAACACCACACGGCCGCCGGTGCCGGTGATCACCACACCGGAGGGTTCCAGTGGGCTGCCGTTGGCTTCGAGATAGGCGTAGTAAAGCCGCCGTGCCCGCCCGATCAGCTCGGCGCTGTTGATGCGATCCCAGCGGGGCGAACCCACAGAAACACCCACCGCCCCCCGGATCTCAAAGGATGGGGAGGTCGGTGGGTTGAACCCCCGGGCTGGCCCGGGGGTGGTGGGCTCAGGAGCGAGCGCGATGGCCGTCACCGGGTCCGGCGATGGGGCGCAGATTAGGCCAGGGCTGGCGTTCGCGCCCCTGCAGCACTCAGGCGAGCTGCTTTTCCTCAATCATGCGGTGGATGATCGGGGTGAGGATCAGTTCCATCGCGAAGCCCATCTTGCCGCCGTTCACCACGATCGATGTGGGGCTGGACATGAAGGAGTCGTGGATCATGTCGAGCAGATAGCGGAAGTCAATCCCCCACTTCTCGCGCGCACCCTTGCGGAAGTGGATGATCACGAACGACTCATCCGGGGTGGGGATGTCGCGGATCATGAACGGGTTCGACGTGTCCACGGTGGGGACACGCTGGAAATTGATGTCGGTCTGGCTGAACTGCGGGCAGATGTGGTTGATGTAATCCGGCATGCGGCGCAGGATCGTGTCGACGGTGGCCTCAGCCGAGTAGCCGCGCTCCTTGTTGTCGCGGGCGATCTTCTGGATCCATTCCAGGTTCACGATGGGCACGACCCCCACCAGCAGGTCGGCCAGTCCGGCCACGTCGTAGCCGTCGCCCTTCACGCCGCCGTGGAGGCCTTCGTAGAACAGCAGGTCGGTGCCGGCGGGGATGGTCTCCCAGGGGGTGAACTGGCCGGGCTCGAGGTTGGTGCCGAGGCGGGCGTTGTGCTCGGCCGCCTCCTCCACGGAGTGCAGGTAGTAGCGCTTCTGGCCGCTGCCGGTTTGGCCGTAGGTGCGGAACAGCTCCTCGAGCTTGTCGAACAGGTTGGCTTCCGGGCCGAAGTGGGAGAAGTTCTCGCCCTTGGCCAGGGCGGCGGCCATGGCCTCCTTCATGGGGCCACGCTCGTAGCGGTGGTAGCTGTCGCCCTCCACCACGGCCGGGGTGATGCCCTCGCGCTTGAAGATGTGCTCGAACGCCCGCTTGACGGTGCTGGTGCCTGCGCCGGAGGAACCGGTGACGGACACGACCGGATGACGCTTCGACATGCGCAGGGAATCTGAAACTGTGGGCGAGTTTGGCAGGTCGCGGGCCCTCCTCCCCCGCCAGCGCACCCTCTGATGTGATTCAGGCCTCGAGGGCCGCCAGCAGCTGATCGCCCATGGCCCGGCAGCCCAGCAGGGTGCAGCCCTCGGCCATCAGGTCGCCGGTGCGGAAGCCTGCGGCCAGCACGCGATCCACGGCGGCTTCCAGATCGGCGGCGGCGGCCTCCTGCCGCAGGCCCGTGCGCAGCAGCATGGCGGCGCTGAGCACCATCGCCATCGGGTTGGCCTTGTCCTGGCCGGCGATGTCCGGAGCCGAGCCGTGAATCGGCTCGAACAGGCCGGGGCCGCTGTCCCCCAGGGAGGCCGAGGGCAGCATGCCGATCGAACCGCTGAGCATGGCGGCCTCGTCGCTGAGGATGTCGCCGAACAGGTTGCTGGTGAGCAACACATCGAATTGACGTGGGTTGCGCACCAGCTGCATGGCGGCGTTGTCCACGTACATGTGGCT
>JBJTHL010000104.1:0-5371 GCA_046094445.1 Vulcanococcus sp. | reverse complement strand
CTGCTGGAGAAGAGCGGCGCCATGACCGGCGGCAGCCTCCTGCAGCGCGGCAACCAGCTGAGCTTCGGGGCCGCCGCCGACAGCGACGACGCTGAACCGCTGCGCCGCCGGCTGCTGGAGCTGGGCGAAACCCTGGCCGCCAGCCGCCGCAAGGAGGCCGAACTGGGCCGCCAGCTCGACGACCTGCGGCCCCTGCTCAGCCGCCAGGAGCAACGGCGCGCCGCCCTGGAGGCCGAGCGCAGCGCAGCCCAGCGCAGCCATGGGCCGCTGCAGCAGCGGCGCGAGCAACTGCAGGGCCGGCTGGCACAGATCGAAGCGGACCTCACCGCCGGCCGCAGCCGGCTGGAGAGCCTCGCCACGGAGCTGGGCCCCCTCGACGCCGAACTGCTGCAGCTGGAAGCCCAGGAGGCCAGCGCCCAGGCCAGCGGCGACAGCGAGCGCTGGCAGGGGCTGCAGCAGGAGCTGGAGGC
Source organism: Vulcanococcus sp. (assembly GCA_046094445.1). Lineage (GTDB taxonomy): Bacteria > Cyanobacteriota > Cyanobacteriia > PCC-6307 > Cyanobiaceae > Vulcanococcus. The sequence goes on along the minus strand of JBJTHL010000104.1, from coordinate 4,901 downwards.
GGCCGATGCCGGGCTCGCCAAGGCGCGCGCCGCGCGCGATGGGCTGCTGGCGGCGCGGCGGGAGCGGGGGCTGGCGGCCGAACGGCTGGCCAGTCAGCTGCAGGCCCTCAGCGCCGATGAGCAGCGGCTGGCCCAGGCCGTGACGGCCCTGGTGGCCGAGCGGGCCCGTTGGAAAGAGCAGCAACAGGCGGAACACAGCAAACGGGCCGAGCTCGAGGCGCAGCAGCAGGAGCTGCAGACCCGCTTCGGCGAACGGCGCCGTGCCCGCGATGAAGCCGAGGCCCAGCTGTCGCTGCAGCGCCAGGGGCTGCAGCAGCGCGAATGGGAACTGCAGCGGCTTGGCGAGGAGCTGCTGGCCCTGGCGGAGCAGGAGCGCAGCGGGGCCCAGCGGCTGGAGCAGCTGGAGCGGGAGCTGCCCGATCCGCTGCCGGAAATCCCCGAGGAGTTGCGCCTGCAGGGCCTCGAGGCCCTGCAGGCGGAGCTGCGCAGCCTGCAGCAGCGGATGGAGGCGCTGGAGCCGGTGAACATGCTGGCGCTGCAGGAACTGGAGGAGCTGGAGGGTCGGCTGGCGGATCTCCAGGAGCGGCTCGATGTGCTCTGCAAGGAGCGCGAGGAGCTGCTGCTGCGCATCGAAACCGTGGCCACCCTGCGCCAGGAGGCCTTCATGGAGGCCTTCTCAGCGGTGGATGGCCACTTCCGCGAGATCTTCGCCGGCCTGTCTGAAGGTGAAGGCCATCTGCAGCTGGAGAACCCGGAGGCACCGTTGGAGGGGGGGCTCACCCTGGTGGCCCACCCGAAGGGCAAGGCGGTGCGGCGGCTGGCGGCGATGAGCGGGGGTGAGAAATCGCTCACAGCGCTCAGCTTCCTGTTCGCTCTGCAGCGCTTCCGCCCCTCGCCCTTCTATGCCCTCGATGAGGTGGACAGCTTTCTCGACGGCGTGAATGTGGAGCGCCTGGCAGCGCTGATCGCACGCCAATCCGAGGATGCGCAGTTCATGGTGGTGAGCCACCGCCGGCCGATGATCAGCGCTGCCACGCGCACGATCGGCGTCACCCAGGCCCGCGGCGCCCACACCCAGGTGGTGGGATTACCACCTGCCGCCTGAAGCAGCCGCCCAACCCCTCGGCCACAATGCGCCCATGACCAGCATCCCCACCGGCAGCGACCCGGCCGCCCAGAACGCCCCACCCAGCGATCGTCTCTGGCTGCGCTCGGAGCTGATGGGCACCCAGGTGATCACCCGCGACACGGGGCGTCGTCTGGGCGTGGTGGGCGAGGTGGTGGTGGACATCGACCGCCGCCAGGTGGTGGCCCTGGGCCTGCGCGACAACCCGCTGACCCGCTTCCTGCCCGGCCTGCCCCGCTGGATGCCCCTGGAGAGCATCCGCCAGGTGGGCGATGTGATCCTGGTGGATTCCGCCGATTCCCTGGCCGAGGGCTTCAATCCCGAGCGCTTCTCCAAGGTGATCAACTGCCAGGTGATCACCGAAGCCGGTGAGCAGCTGGGCAAGGTGCTGGGCTTCAGTTTCGACATCGAAACCGGCGAACTCACCACCCTGGTGCTGGGGGCCCTGGGCATCCCGCTGCTGGGGGAAGGGGTGCTGAGCACCTGGGAGCTGGCGGTGGAGGAGATCGTGAGCAGCGGACCCGATCGGATCATCGTGTACGAGGGGGCCGAAGAGAAGCTCAAACAGCTCGGCACCGGCCTGCTGGAGAAGCTGGGCGTGGGTGGCCCCAGCTGGGAGCAGGAGGAACGCGAGCGCTTCCGCCAAACGATGGTGCCGGTGGAGAACCAGCTGGCGGCCGGGCAACCGAGCGCGCAGGAGCAGCAGCGCCGCATCGCCCCCGCCACCAGCCGCCGCTTCGAGACCGACGACGACTACGACTACGTGGAGGTGGAGCAGCGCCGCGAACGGGAACCCCTGCGCCAACGCCGCTACCTCGACGACGACGGCTACGGCCGCGCCCCAGAACGCGAACCGGAGCGGGAGTTCCGCGATGCCCCCGAACCGCAGGCCGAGGAGCAGCGCTACGGGGAACGGAGCGAGCGCCAGGTGCCGCTGCGCCGTTACAGCCGCGATGAGGGCCCCCTGGATGTGGAGCCCCTGCCACCGCGGGACATCGGCCGCGATCCCTGGTGAAGGCCCCCTACTGGGCCTCGCGCTCCTGGAAGGCCAACGACGCTGAGTTCACGCAGTAGCGCTGCCCCGTGGGGCGGGGCCCATCGGGAAACACATGGCCCAGGTGGGCATCGCACTGGGCGCACTTGATCTCGGTGCGCACCATGCCGTGGCTCCGATCCACATGGGTGCTGATGGCACCGGGCCGGGCACCATCCCAGAAGCTGGGCCAGCCGGTGCCGGAATCGAACTTGGTGTCGGAGCTGAACAGCTCGCTGCCACAGCACACACAGCGGTACATCCCCTTGGCTTTGTGATCCCAGTAGAGGCCCGTGAAGGGCCGCTCGGTGCCACCCATCCGGGCCACCACGAACTGCTCAGGGGTGAGCTTGTCGCGCCAGTAGTCGGGATCAGACGAGGGCTTGGCCGCGGGCAGCGCATCGCAGGAGAGGGGCGTGCCGGGGGTCAGGTCGTCGGCCATCGGAGCGCAGGGGTGCAGGGTGAGGCGGCTGCCAACCTAGGCAGGGCCTGAGGGGGCCGGCGGCAGCAGGTCGCGCACCATCGCCGCCAGGGTCGCCACGGCGCCGGGCTGGCCGCGCAGGCTGCGCAGATCGTTGCGCATGCCCTGCAGCCGCAGGGGCTCCGCCAGCCAGTCGGCCGCTTCCGCGGCGATCTGAGCCGGGGTGATCGGCCCCACCCGTTCCGGCACCACCGCCCGGCCGGCGGCGATGTTGGGCCAGGCCAGAAAGCCGTGGTGGCGCATGCGCCAGGCGGTCAACGCCACCCCCAGCAACCAGCGGAACAGCGGCAGTCGAGCCAGGATGCCCAGTGCCCCATCCCAGGCCTGCATCACCTGCAGATGCTGCGTGGGCACCAGCACGATCATCGGCAGACCCAGGGCCCCCAACTCAGCGGTGTTGGCCCCCACCGTGGTGAGCGCCAGGCGGCACTGGCTGAGGGCGCCATGGGCCGGCTGCTCCTCGATCAACAGGATGCGGCTGCCGGCGGCCGTCACCAGCTCAGCGCCCGTCGGGCCGCGCTCCAGCCGCGGTTCACCGGCGCTGTAATGGCCGGCGATCGGGTTGGCGGGGCCGGCGTAGGCGATCAGCTCGGCGATCGAGGTGGTGGGAGCCACCGGCAGCAGGAAGCGGCAGCCCGGGCGCAACGCGCCCAGGCGATCGGCGGCCTCCAGCAGGAACGGCACGCCCACCTGCAGCTTGGCCCGCTTGGAGCCGGGCAGCAGCGCCAACCACTCCCCCGGCGGCAGGGGCCGCTCCTCCCCGAAGGATTCGGAGAGGTCGGCCATCAGATCGCCCACCACCTGGCAGCGCCCACGCCAGCGGGGAGCCAGCCGCTCGGCCGCCGCCGGGCCCATGGCGGCGATGCGGTCGTTCCAGCGGGGCCAGCGGGCCACCCATTCCGCATACGTGATGTGGCGATAGCCGAGCCGCGCCGAGAGCAGCACGGTCCAGAACTGATCGCCCCCCAGAAACACCACCACACCACGGCGGGGCCATGGGCCATAGCGGCGGGGTCGGAGCAGCAACCACCAGAAGCGCGCGGCCGGCAGGATCCGCTCGAACAGCCCCATCCGCTCGGCCACGCGGTGCTCGCTGCCCGTGCCGTTGGGGCAGGGCACCAGCACCAGCCGCAGGCTGGTGCTGGCCTGAGGCTGCAAGGGCCGCAGCGGCAGCTCGCGATGCAGGCGCCGGGCCAGGGGCCTCACCCAGGTGGCCAGGTCGCCGGGGCCGTTGCAGACCAGCACGATGGCGATCTCGGCCGGAGCCGCGGCGTGGTCAGCTGGCACCGGCGTGTCGAACGTGGTTGTCGGCGAACCGCTCCAGCCGTTGTGCACGGGCATGGAGCAAGACCAAGAACAATGCGGATGGCGAGACTTGAACTCGCAAGACCGAAGTCACACGCCCCTCAAACGTGCGTGTCTACCAATTCCACCACATCCGCGTGGTTGTTGTGCCGTGCCCGGAGCCGAAGGCTCTGCGCTGGCTGGGGTTTGGTCACCGGCGGCGCACCGACGGCGTGAGGGCGACGCAGCGCAAGCGCTCCGCCCGAGCAATATACCCATCGCCGGCTCACCGGCCGCCTCCGGTCTGCGTCAGATAGCGCTGATACAGTCCCACCGGCCTGCTCTGCCGGACCCGCCGGACTGCCACTGGATGCCCATCGGCAAACTGCTGATCGCCAACCGCGGCGAGATCGCCCTCCGCATCCTGCGCACCTGCCGCGAACTCGGCATCCCCACCGTGGCCGTGTACAGCACGGTGGATCGCAACGCCCTGCACGTGCAACTGGCTGATGAGGCCGTGTGCATTGGCGATGCCCCCAGCTCCAAGAGCTACCTGAACATTCCCAACATCCTGGCCGCCGCCACCTCCCGCGGTGCCGATGCCATCCACCCCGGCTACGGCTTTCTGGCGGAGAACGACAAGTTCGCCGAGATCTGCGCCGCCCACGGCCTCACCTTCGTGGGTCCGTCGCCCGAGTCGATCCGCTCGATGGGCGACAAATCAACGGCCAAGGCCACGATGCAGAGCGTGGGTGTGCCCACCATCCCCGGCAGCGAAGGGCTGCTGGAGAGCGTCGATGCAGCGCGCGCCCTGGCCGCCGAGATGGGTTACCCGGTGATGATCAAGGCCACCGCCGGTGGCGGCGGCCGCGGCATGCGCCTGGTGCCCGGCGCTGATCAGCTCGACAACCTGTTCAAGGCCGCCCAGGGCGAAGCGGAAGCCGCCTTCGGCAACCCAGGCCTGTACATGGAGAAAT
>JBJTHL010000103.1:0-5881 GCA_046094445.1 Vulcanococcus sp. | reverse complement strand
GAAGTAATACTCACCGCCCGTCTGCATCACGTAGGTGTAGTAATTGCGGAAGTCCACCTTCCAGGGCGGGCTGGCGAACCAGGTCTGCCCCTGCAGATCCACGGCGCGAACGCCAGTGGGCATCTGCAGCAGGGCGACCAGCGCACCGCCCGCCAGCAGGGCACGCACGAACCGCACGGGGTGTCCCATCATCTGCAAGCCTCGTGCTTGGACGCTAGCGACGGCCTCCAGCCTCGGCTGCGGGCAGCGGTTGGCGGGATTGATAAGGTCAGCGCAGCTGAATCGGCTGGATGAACCGCGCGGAACTCGATGCCATCGAACTGATGCTGCGCGATCTCAACACCCGCCACGACGAGATCCGCCACCGTGCTGCCTTCCGCGGCTGTACCCGCGAACTGCTGGCGCTGCAACAGGAGCTGGTGAGCTATCTGATGGCCAAGCGCGAGGGGCTCAGCGGTCGCTGAGCTGGCGGCTCTCCCAGCGGGACAGCAGCCGCGGCAGAACCACCAGCAACAGCACGAGCAGCAGGGCCCCCAGCCCCAGCTGCACCACCCCGCGGATCATCTGCTCCAGGGGTAGCCAGCGCCCCCCCAGCCAGGCCAGCGACACCATGAGGCCGCTCCACAGCACAGCCCCCGCCAGGTTGCACACCAGGAAGAGGCGATAGGGCATCGCTACGGCGCCGGCCAACGGGCCGGCCAGCACCCGCAGCACCGCCACGAAGCGCCCCAGAAACACCGACCAGCCGGCATGACGCTGGAAGCGCTCGCGCAGGGCCTCCAGCTGCTGCGGCGGCTGCCGCAGCCAGCCGCCCACCAACAGCAGCAGCTTCCAGCCGAAGCGGCGCCCGAGCCAGTAGCCGAGGTTGTCGCCCAGCACGGCGCCGCCCGCGGCAGCGGCCATCACCCCCAGCACGTTGAGCTGCCCGCTGCCGGCCGCGTAGCCGCCGAGCAGCGTGAGGGTTTCGCCCGGGAGGGGCAGGCCGGCGTTCTCCAGCAGCATGCCGGCGAAGATCACCGCATAACCCCAACGTCCCAGCAGGGCCTCAAGGCTGTGGAGATCGTCGAGCACCAGTCCCATCAGAGGATCACCGCTGGGGTAGCGCGATCCTCCGCCAGGAAGGGGCGGGGGTCCTGATCACGGCGGTTGCCAAGGGCGATGGCCGGGCCCTGCTCCGGCCCCGCCAGGGCAGCGGTGGCCTCCAGGGCCCGGCGCAGGCGGCGGGCCGCATGCAACGACATGTCGCGCGGCACGGAGATGCGGTCGCGCAGGTAGCGAAGGCCAGCGGCCGTGCCGGCCGGGGGATGGGGTGGAGCGGCCTCAGGGTGCATCAGCCTGGTGAGGGCGCAGCGCAGGGCCCGATCCAGGCGTTCGCCGGCGGCGGCTCCCTGGCGCCCCCCCTCGGGGTTGAGCAGCAGCAGGCGTTGGCGGTGCCGCAGGATCCGGGCCAGGGCCTCGCCCGCAGCCGAAGGGGGTTCGCCCTGGCGGGTTTCGATCAGCCCCTCCGGCTCCAGGGCGGCATCGATGGCCGCCGCCATGGCGCGCTGCGCCGTGGTGCCGCTGGCCAGGCAACAGCCCATCTGCGGCGGCAGATCGTGGGCATGGGTGTGCACATCGCTCTGGGTGCCCAGATAGGCACTGCGCTGCTCCAGAGCGGCAAACCAGCGATCGATGGCCGGATGGCCCGCGCGCAGATTGAAGCCCTTGTAGTAGGCGAGGGAGGCATGCATGCGCTCCAGATAGGGCACAAAGATCACATCGGCCGTTCCGAACTGCGGCAGGAAGAACGGCCCGGCCGTGGCCTCGAGCGCCTGCTCCACCAAGCCGGCCACGCGCTGGAAATGCTGCTCCGCCGAGGCGGTATGGGGACCCTGGCCCTCGCAGTAGCAGAGCCATTGGCACCAGGCGCGGAACAGGCGTCGCTCCAGCTGACGCAGGGGCAGCACGTCGGGATCGTCCAACCCCTGACCCAGGGGCCCGAACGTGCGCTCCAGGGCCGCCAGGATCACATCGCTTTCGGTGATCAGCCGCCCGTCCAGCTCCAGAGCCGGCAGCATGCCGGAGGGCACCAGGCGGCGAAACCAGTCCTCCTTCTCGCCGTAGCAGAACATCGTCACCTTGCGGATCCGATAGGGAATCCGCCGTTCCTCGAGCCACAACCACACCTTCTGGCAGTAGGGGCACCAGGCGTGGTGATCGCGAAACAGGGTGACCCGCACGCTGCTCTCAGGCTGGCCGAACAACCGCAGCCGGGCCTGGGCATTGGTGGCTCCCTGGCGGCGGCGCTCCTCCAGCTGCGCTTCGCTCTCGCCCGGGAGCAGGGCCTGAAGGGCCTCCCAGCTCAGCGGTTCAGCGCGTGCCGCGGGCGAATCGCTGGGCATGTTGGGAGGCGCCGTGGGGAGGGGAGAGTGGGGCCGTTCTAGGCAGGCACCCAGCGGCCCCGGGGAGCCGATCCTCCAGGCCGTTCCGGTCAGGAATCAAGCATGCCTGTCGCCTTGAGCACAGCGACGGGCCCTAAACCCAGTAGGACAGCCTCACATTGCTGGAGTGCACGGTGCCCTCGTTCCAGGATCTTGCTCGCAAAACACTGAACGTGCTTGGTCTCGGTAACGGGGGACGCGGCACCACCCATCCAGCCGTGATCCCGACTGCGGCCCCCGCCGCCGCTGGCTCCAGCAGCTGGTTGCGCTTCGAAGGCCATGGCCCCCAGTGGGGCTTCGCCTTCTGGGATCTGAGCAGCGCCGATCTGGAGCGCCTCAGCGCCAGCGCCGGCAAAGCGCTCGCCCTGCGCATCGCCGATGTGACCGGCCTCGATCCCAGCCAGCCGCCCCACGCCGTGCAGGAGCTGCGGGTGGATCCACGGGCTGGCCAGTGGGGCGTGGCCCTGCCCCTGGGCAATCGCATCTACCGGGCCGAGCTGGGCTTCCACGGCCAGGGCGGCTGGTGCCTACTGGCCGGCTCGAGCCCCACCCACATCAGCGGCTACGACAGCGCGGCCACCAGCGTGGAGGGCTTCGCCCCCTTCACCCCGCCCGCAGCCGTGGAGCCCCCAGCGGCCACGGCGGTTCCGATGCTGTCGGCCACGCCCGGTCTGCATGAGCGCCTCTACCAATCGGCCACCGTGCGGGTGCGCCGCCTGGGCCATGGCTCCGAGGAGTTCCTCGAGGTGGAGGAGCTGGAGGAAGGCGGCATCGCCTTCAGCGATTCCGGTATCGGCCTGTGGGCCAGCGGCCGCAATGATTCAGGCATCGGCCTGGTGGCGCGTCAGCGCAGCTTCTGGCTGGTGGCTGATGCCGAATTGATCGTGTACGGCGCCACCGAACCCACCGCCACGCTGATGATCGGCGACGACGTGGTTCCCCTGGCCGCCGACGGCAGCTTCCGCATCCAGGTGCCCTTCCGCGACGGCCAGCAGCTCTATCCGATCGTGGCCATCAGCGCCGACGGCGAGCAGCGGCGTTCCATCACCCTGCAGTTCGAACGCACCACCCCGGAAGACCGCACCAACCCCGCCAGCGCCGCCAAGGCCGAATGGTTCTGATCCCTCGCGGCGGTGCCGCTCAGCGCTGGAGCTGCCGATCCGCCACCGGCTCGAACTGCTCTTACCACTGACCCACGGCCCGCAGGTCGTCCACAACGGCCAGCGCCAGCAGTTGATCCACTCGGGGCTGCAATCGCGGCAGCACCTGCCGATCGATCACCGGCACCGCCAGCACCAGGCTGCTGGGGCTCCCCTGCCGCAGGGATTCCAGTGCAGCCCGCACGCTGGGCCCGGTGGCCACGCCGTCGTCCACCACCAGCAGCGGCCGGCCCCGCAGGCTGCTCAGGGCAGGATCGCCGTACAGCCGCTGGCGGCGGTGCAGCTCCTGGTCCTGCTCGTGAATCAGCCGACGGCGCAGGTCAGGCTCGAGATGCAGCTGCTGCAGATAGGTCTCGTTCCAGAGCAGCACCCCACCGGGAGCGATCGCGCCCACCGCCAGCTCCGGCGCCCCTGGGCCGCGGCCACGGCCGCCGCCACCACCACACCGCCGCGGGGCAAACCGATCACCAGGGCCTCGGGATGCCCCTGCCAGTCGTGCAACCGCCCGGCCAGGGCCACACCCGCCTGCTGGCGGTCGCGCCACAGGGGCGGCTGCAGCGGTTCCAGGGGCTCCCACCAGGCCATGGCACTCCCGCCGGCGCCAGCGGTGGCCGGCGGCGGATTTCACAGATCCACTGTGAGCAGCAGCGAACCGGCTGATCCCGCCGGCCCAGCGGCACCGCTGCAGATCAGGGGTTCAGCTGCAACAGCTGGGCCTCGAGCCTCTGCCTCAGGCGCGATTGCACCAGGTTGCAGAGCTCCTCCACCAGATCGCCCTCCGCCTGCCAGATGGTGCGGACACCCTCGCGGGTGCACTGCACCAGCCCAGCCCGCTGCAAGGAGCCCAGCTGCCGGCTGATGTGGGATTGCGAGAAGCCGGTGGCCTCGATCAGCGCCGCCACATCCTTGGGTGCCCCCCTGAGCAGGCAGAGCAGCTGCAGCCGGGCTGGCTCGCTGAGCAGGCGGAAGAAGCGGCTGTATTCCTCGAGCAGCTCGGGGGAGGGAGTGGCACCGGCGACACCCATGGCCAACGGCGACGGCATGGCTCGCATTATGGCCGCAGACCCAGGGCTGGATGCGCACGTCGCCGTTATGCGTTTATAGTCATAGGACCCTGCAATGCATCGCCCATGGCTGATGCCCCTGCCAGCTCCTCCTTCAACCTGGCGGCTGCCGCCGGTGGTGGCGCGCTTCTGCTCCGCCAGCTGTTCGATGCCGACACCGGCACCTTCACCTACCTGCTCGCCGATGTGAGCAGCCGCCAGGGGGTGCTGATCGATGCCGTGTTCGACCAGCACAGCCGCGATCTCTCCCTGATCCAGGAACTGGGCATCCAGCTCCTGGCCGCGATCGACACCCACGCCCACGCCGACCACGTGACCGGCAGCTGGCTGATGCAGGAAGCCACCGGCTGCGCCATCGGACTGGCGGCCGCCGCCGGCGCCGAAAACGTGACCCGGCCCCTGCACCACGGCGATCGCCTGCCCTTCGGCGCCCGCAGCCTGGAGGTGCGCAGCACCCCCGGCCACACGAACGGCTGCCTCAGCTTCGTGCTCGACGACCACACCGTGGCCTTCACCGGCGATGCCCTGCTGGTGCGCGGCTGCGGTCGGTGCGACTTCCAGCAGGGGGATGCCCACACCCTCTGGCGCTCGATCACCGAGCAGATCCTCAGCCTGCCCGACAGCTGCCTGCTCTATCCCGGCCACGATTACACCGGGCGCGGCATGACCTCCGTGGCCGAGGAGAAGGCCTTCAATGCCCGCCTCGGTGGCGCCGCCACCGAGCGCGACTTTGTGGGCTTCATGCAGAACATGAAACTGCCCCACCCCAAGCAGATCGGGGTGGCGCTGCCCGGCAACCTGCGCTCCGGCAAGCCACGGGAGCCCCTGGCGCGGCCCGGCTGGGCACCGGTGAGCCGCAGCTATGCCGGCCTGCCGGAACTCATCCCCGCCTGGCTGGCGGAACACCGCCAGGCGGTCACCATCCTCGATGTGCGCTCCCGGGATGAGCAGCAGGGCCCCGATGGCCGCATCGGCGGCAGCCTGTTGATCCCCCTCCCCGAGCTGGAGAGCCGGCTGGCGGAGCTGCCCGCCGGGCGTCCGGTGGTGGTGGTCTGCCACGCCGGCAGCCGTTCGGCCCTGGCCACCCAGCAGTTGCTCAAGGCCGGGCTGAACGAGGTGGCCAACCTGCGCGGCGGCCTCAGCCGCTGGGGTGATGAGGGCTATCCGCTTGATGGCGTCGTCGCCTGATCCGCCGTTTGAGATGGCCATGGGGGCTCTCCACACGGCCGTTCTCATG
>JBJTHL010000102.1:0-2799 GCA_046094445.1 Vulcanococcus sp. | reverse complement strand
TGGCTCCCCTGGGCGCCACCGACGACGAAGAGTGAGGGCAACGGCCTCCGCGACGCGGATGCCATCGATCGCCGCGGAGAGGATGCCACCGGCATAGCCGGCCCCCTCTCCAGCGGGGTAGAGGCCAGGCGTGTTCTGGCTTTCCAGTGGCCCATCACCAGCATCCGGTCGCCGCGGCAGCCGGATCGGTGATGAGGTGCGCGTCTCCACGCCCGTGAGTAGTGCATCCGGCAGGGCATAGCCGGGGATGCTGCGATTGAATTCGGGCAGGGCCTCCCGCAGGGCTGCGATCACCACCTCCGGCAGCACTGTGCTGAGGTCGGTGAGGGTGATGCCAGGCTGATACGACCCCTGCACACATCCCTCAGCCGTGCTGGCCCGACCGGCCAGAAAATCCTCCAGCCGCTGCGCCGGCGCCGCATAGGTGCCGCCACCGAGCTCAAAGGCGCGGGCCTCCCAGTGCCGTTGAAAGGCCACACCGGCCAGTGGATCCGCGGCGAAGCGGCCGTAGGGCTCCACATCCTCCGGCTCGATGTTGACCACGATGCCGCTGTTGGCATTGCGCTCCTGGCGCGAATGCTGGCTCATCCCGTTGGTGACCACCCGCCCCGGTTCCGACGTGGCCCCCACCACGAAGCCCCCGGGGCACATGCAGAAGCTGTACACGCAGCGGCCTTTGCTGCAGTGATGCACCAGCTTGTATTCCGCTGCGCCCAGCAACGGATGGCCGGCGCACTCCCCCCAACGGGCTGCATCGATCAAGGGTTGCGGGTGTTCGATGCGAACGCCCACGGAAAACGGTTTGCGCTCCATGGCCACACCGCTGGCGTGGAGCATGGCAAAGCTGTCGCGGGCGCTGTGGCCCACCGCCAGCACCACCTGCTGGGCGTTGATCCGTTCGCCGCTGGCCAGGCGCAGGCCGCACACCTGCCGGTTGGCGGGATCCAGCAACAGCTCCTCCACCCGGCTCTCGAAGCGGATCTCACCGCCGAGGCGCTCGATCTGGCTGCGCAGGCCCCGCACCACCGTGGCGAGCTTGAAGGTGCCGATGTGGGGCCGGTGCAACACCAGGATCTCCGGATTGGCACCGGCGGCCACCAGCTCTTCCAGCACCTTGCGGCCGAGATGCCGCGGATCGCGCACCTGGCTGTAGAGCTTGCCGTCGGAGAAGGTGCCAGCACCACCCTCCCCGAACTGGGCGTTGGATTCCGGATTGAACGGCCGCTGCCCCCGCCAGAACCCGAAGGTATCGGCACTGCGTTCCTTCACCGGCTTGCCGCGCTCCAGCAGCAGCGGCCGAAAACCCATCTGGGCCAGCAGCAGGGCGCAGAAATAACCGCAGGGGCCGGCCCCCACCACCACCGGACGGGGGATCGTGCCGGCGGCCAGGCCCGGCGGAGCGCTGCAGACCGGTAGATAACGGCCGGTGTCGGCCGCCTGCAGGTGCGGATCGCGGCCGAAGCGCTGCAGCAGGCGCTGCTCCAGGGCCGGCTCGAGGCTGAGCTCCAACCCATAGCTGAGCTGGATGTTGCTTTTGCGACGGGCATCGATGCTGCGCTTCACCACGCGGTGCTGCAGCAATTCCTCCGGCTGAATGCGCAAACGCCGGCTGATCGCCTCGCGGAGATCCTCGGGGCTGTGGTCGAGCGGCAGCTTCAGTTCGTTCAACCGCAGCACGCCAGCGCTCCCCACCGCCCTACTGGCATTCCAGCACCGCACCGCACAAGCACCAGTGGCAGCGCCGGGCGATTTAGGGTCCGGCCCAGCCCGCCTTGCCGCCGCCCCCTTGCATGCCACCTATCTCGGAGCCAACGGCTGGCTGCTGGAGATCGGCGGGCTGCGGGTGCTGGTGGATCCATGGCTCACCGGCTCGCTGGTGTTCCCGCCGGGACCGTGGCTGTTGCGGGGCGAGCTGCCTCACCCCTGGCCGGTGCCCGAGCGGCTCGATCTGCTGCTGCTCACCCAGGGCCTGGCCGACCACTGCCATCCCCCCTCCCTGGATCTGTTGGATCGCCACCTGCCGGAGGTGGGCTCGGCCACGGCGGCGGCGCGTGCCCGCCAGCTGGGGTTCCAGCAGGTGACAGCCCTCAGGCCGGGGCAGCAGCTGACCTGGCCCGACGGGGCCCAGCAGCTGCAGATCACCGCCACGCGCGGTGCGCCGGTGCCCCAGGTGGAGAACGGCTACCTGCTGCGCCACCCGGCAGGCCGGCTCTATCTGGAACCCCATGGCTTCTGTGATCCAACCCTGCCGGCGGAGCCCCTGGATGCAGTGATCACACCGGTGGTGGACCTGGGGCTGCCGCTGGCGGGCGCCTTCGTGAAGGGTCAACAGGTGCTGCCCCAGCTGGTGGAGCGTTTCAGCCCACGCACGGTGCTGGCCAGCAGTGCCGGCGGCGATGTGCGCTTCACGGGGGCGCTGGTGGGCCTGCTGCAGACAGCGGGCAGCACCGAGACCGCCGCCGCTCAGCTCACGGCCCCGGGCCAGCGGCTGCTGGATCCGGTGCCCGGCGAGCGGTATGCGCTGACAACCGCCTGAGGGGTAGGGGCCTGGCCCGGGAGCAGACCTGGGAACGTGATTGCGAGCCCTGAACGATGTGCCCGTGGCCTGGCTTGCCATGCGGCCCATGCGCAAGACATCGGCCTCCTGTTCCACCAGTGGCTATCTCCACATCAGCGCCGATCTGCTCAGCCTTTACCCCACCCCATGACCGGCTGTGGAAAGGTCTCATGCGCGCCCACCTCGGCGATTGGGAAGACTGCGCCCAGCGATTACACCATCTGTGGCGTCAGTGGCTGGAT
>JBJTHL010000101.1:0-5432 GCA_046094445.1 Vulcanococcus sp. | reverse complement strand
CTGGGCGGCGCCGTTCACCAGTTCATCAGCCTTGGCGGTGAGAGCCTTGGCTGCAGCCAGAGCATTGGCAGCGCGCTCGAAACGACCGAAAGCGGCGTTCAGCTCGGTGTTGCTCAGAAAGCGGCCCTGGGAATCAGCGGCTGCGACGGCTTCGGTGAGGGGGGTCTTCATTGTTCGGGGTGAAGAAGAAGGGTGGACCTAGAAATGACGCGGTGGTGCGTTGCCTCAGGCAACAGCAGCAGCAGCGCGGTCGAAGTAGGTGCCGATCTCGCTCATCAGCGCGGAGCAGTCGCCGGGGGTGATGCCGTTGCGATCGTTGGCGATCGAAATGGCGGCGTCCTTCATCTTGCGGATGCCTTCAGCCACGGAAGCGCCAGGCACGCCCAGGGCCAGGTAGGTCTCACGCAGGCCGTTCAGGCAGCGGTCTTCCAGCACGGAAGCGTCGCCGGTGAACACGGCATAGGTGATGTAGCGGAGCACGATCTCCATGTCGCGCAGGCAGGCAGCCATGCGACGGTGGGTGTAAGCGTTGCCGCCGGGAGCGATCAGAGCGGGCTGCTGATCGAACAGATCGCGAGCTGCGTTGGTGACGATCTTGGACGCATTGGAGGTGATGCGGTTCACGGCATCCATGCGCTTGAGGCCGTCGGACGCCATGGCGCCGAGGGCATCGATCTGACCGGCGTTCAGAAACTCGCCGCGGGCGTCGGCCTGGGCGACCACGCGGGTGAAGGCATCAAACATCAAGAGATGTGATCTCAGACTCAGAAATTTAGGGATCACCCCTGCTCAGGCGCGAGCGGCGCTGGGGCCGGGATCGGTTCCTAGGTTCTGAAGGCCAGGGCAGGAGCACACGGGCATGACAGGAACCACCGAGATCCAGCAGCTGGTGCGGAATTACTACGGCCAGGAGCTGCAGAGCAGCGCCGATCTGCGCACCAGCGCCTGCTGCGATGCCGATGCGCTGCCGGCCTGGCTGAAACCGCTGCTGGCGCGGGTGCATCCCGAGGTGAGCAGCCGCTACTACGGCTGCGGTTTGGTCTGCCCGCCCCTGCTGGAGGGGTGCCGGGTGCTGGACCTGGGCAGCGGCAGTGGCCGCGACGTGTACCTGCTGGCCCAGCTGGTGGGGGCCAGCGGCGAGGTGGTGGGGGTGGACATGACCCCCGAACAGCTGGCGGTGGCCCGACGCCATCAGGCCTTTCACGCCGAGCAGTTCGGCTATGCCAACGTGCGCTTTGTGGAGGGGCAGATCGAAGCGCTGGAGGCCCTGGAGCTGGAGCCCGCCAGCTTCGATGTGATCGTGAGCAACTGCGTGCTCAACCTCTCGGCTGATAAGGCCGCGGTGCTGCGCGGCGTGCAGCGGCTGCTCAAGCCCGGCGGCGAGTTCTACTTCTCCGATGTGTATGCCGATCGCCGCCTGTCGCCGGAGCTGCGGAGCCATCCGGTGCTCTACGGCGAGTGCCTTGGCGGCGCGCTCTACTGGAACGACTTCCTCCGGCTGGCCCGCGGTGCCGGTTTTGCCGATCCCCGCCTGGTGAGCGATCGGCCCCTTTTGCTCAACGACCCCGAGCTGGAGGCCCTGGTGGGCGAGGCACGCTTCCATGCGGCCACCTACCGCCTGTTCAACATCAGCGATCTGGAGGATGCCTGCGAAGACCACGGCCAGGCCGTGATCTACCGCGGCACGATCCCCGGCAGCCCCACGCGGCTGCTGTTCGACAAGCACCACGCCATCGAGGCCGGCCGGGTGTTTCCGGTGTGCGGCAACACCTACCGCATGCTGCAGAGCACCCGCTTTGCCCCCCACCTTGCGTTCATTGGCGACTTCACCCGCCACTACGGCCTGTTTGAAGGCTGCGGCAGCGCGATCCCCTTTGATCGGCCGCTGCCGGTGGGGGCGGCGGCCGAGGCGTCCAGCGCCGGCTCCAGCTGCTGCTGATGGCCCTGCGGCCGCCTCGCCTTCAGCCGAAGAACCCCTGCGAGGTGAGCCACAGCCCCAGGGCCAGCATCGGCACGAACACGGCGCCGGCGATCTGGAGCTTGATCGTGAGGCCGGAGCGGCCGCCGGTCGTGGCCGTGGCGGCGGGCTTGGAGCGTGGTGTCTTGGCAGCCATCTGGAGGCGATCACAGGGGGTGGTGCGGCTGATCAGAGGTGGCTGATCAGGTCGGTGGCCGGATAGCGCACCTTGGCCAGGTTGGCGTACTTGTCGTCGGCGCTGCGGTGGCCGCAGGCGCACACCACACAGCTGCGGTAGTCGCCGCCTTCGAGCGCCAGGATCCGGTCGTAGTCCGCCGGGCTGAATCCCTCGATCGGGCAGGTGTCCACCCCCAGCAGGGCGGCACTGGTGAGCAGGTTGCCGAGGGCGATGTACACCTGCCGGGCGGCCCAGTCTTCGATCACGGCGCTGCGGGGGCCATCGACCAGATCCACCTGGATCATCTTGCGGTATCCAGCCAGGGCGCTGACCTCCAGCCCGCGGCACGCGGCGGTGGCCGCGACCAGCTGATCGGCATCGGCGCCGCTGATCGTGCGCTTGCTCAGCAGCACCACCAGGTGGGAGCAGTCGGTGATCTGGCTCTGATTCCAGGAGTGGGGGCGCAGCTGGCTGCGGATCGCCGGATCGGTGATCACCAGAAAGCGCCAGGGCTGCAGGCCGTAGCTGGAGGCGGTGAGCACCAGGCTCTGTTCCAGGGCCTCCCAGGTGGCGGCTTCGATACGGCGCTCGGGATCGAAGCTCTTGGTGGCGTAGCGCCAGCTGAGGGCCTGCAGCAGGGTGGAGCCGGTGATGGTCACGGGCGGTGGCAGCGGTGGTGGGCTGGCGTCAGCCTCTCACCGACGGGTTGCCCACGTTGGCCTCGCTGCCGCTCTCGGCGGTGGAGCGCAGCCGCCAGCTGCCGTCGCCATCGGGTTCGAGCACCATGCGCCGATCGCCGTTGTGCAGATCACCGCCATCGCTGAGGCCCTTGAGGTAGCCCGCCAGGAACCAGAGCGTCATGGCGGCCTTCTCACCGCTGAGCAGGTCGTCGAGGTTGCCGGAGTTGAAGCCGATCTCCCAGTTGCCGTTGGCCCAGCTGCTGTCGTCCATGGCCGTTCTGCGGTGGTGGTTGGCCCAGCCTGGGGCGCCTGGTGCGGGCGCTGGCCAGGCTGCGGCAGGGCTGCGGCGTTTGTGCCTGGGGCCTGCGTTAGGGATGGATCCCCAGGCCGGGCAGCAGGGCCCGCAGCTGTTGCACCACCCCCTGGCCGGTGAGCAGTTCAGTGGCGATGGCGATCACGAAGCCGAGCATCGCCAGGCGACCGTTCCAGAGTTCGGCCTGGCTGGTGAAGCCCCAGTGTTGAACGCGCTGCATGGCGGTGATGGTGACGCTGAGCCAGCCAAGCGCCGCCGGTGGATGGCCGCTCGCTTTCCGCAGCCTTGCAGCGGCTTCGCCGTTGCCCTGCCCCAGCTATAAGGCATCGGCAGCTGTCGGCCTGCCGCCCGCGTCACACTGCCAGGCGCAGGCGCCGCCGGTGGCGGCCCTGGGGTTGTCTGCCCTGCGCTGATGCCACGCCCGTTCGGCGGCTATCGCTGGTTTGCCCGGCTGGTGTCGCGTGCCAGCGGCCGGCCCCTGGCCTTCAGCACGGCGCTGCTGGTGGTGCTGTTGTGGCTGGCCAGCGGCCCGTTGTTCGGCTTCAGCGACACCTGGCAGCTGGTGATCAACACCGCCACCACGATCATCACCTTTCTGATGGTGTTCGTGATCCAGAACACCCAGAACCGCGACACTGAAGCCCTGCAGATCAAGCTCGATGAGCTGATCCGCGCCACCCGCGGCGCCCACAACACCCTGCTCGACCTCGAGGAGATGGCCGAGCAGCAACTCGATCAACTGCAGGCGCGCTATCAGGCCCTGGCCCGCCTTGCCCGCGCCCAGCGCAGCGACGGTGAGGACGACACCGACACGCCCGAGCCCTGAATGCGAAAAGCCCCGGCGTCAGCCGGGGCGGGGGGTGTGAGGAATGGTGCAAGCGTGCAGTGGAAGCGTGCAGCTGCCCATTGCCGCCGGCCTCAATCCAGTGGGGCGCTGATGACCGCGCCGCACCTCGGCGGTAGTCCATCCTTAGCGCACCACGGCAGCGATGGCAGCCTCAGTCCTCCGAACGGGTGTCTTCAACCCAGCCGGCCAACACCTGGGCGCAGAGATTGCTGAGGCTGCGCCCCTGGTCGCTGGCCCGGGCACGCAGCTCCGTGGTGAGCTCGGCCGGAATGCTGGTGCTGATGCGATCGGCACGACCTCGACCCCTGAATGGAGAGGGGGAGTCAGGCACCTGGACGTCGGCAGCTCCATATGGTCTACAGCATTTGTAGATCGCCTATGGGTTGGCTTCATCCGCTGTTTGGAGCTGATGCTCCAGGCGTTCCAGCCTGTCCTCCAGCTGCTGCAGGCGTTCGGCCACCAGGGTGTCGGCCTCGCTGGCCTGCTGTAGATCGGCCCGGGCCAGGGCGCTGATGTAGGCGGTGATGCTCTGGCCGCGCTGCTGGGCCCGCTGTTTGATCGCATCGATCAAGGGGGCGGGTAGCACCATCGAGATCTGCTTGCGCGCCGTCATCGGCTCACCTGGCTGGCGGTGATGGGGCCCAAGGGAACCACGCGTCAATGTGATGCACTCTGCTGCACATTCTTGCCGGTGCCGCTCGTGCGCCTGTCGCTGGCATAAAGCCCTGTGAGTTCGGCGCTGGCCAGCTGGTGCGGCGCCATCGCCTGGCGCAGTTCGAGCACGCTGCAGCCCGGCTCCAGCGCCAGTGGCCCATCGAGGGCATGGAGCTGGAAGCGGTAGCGATGGGCCTGCCCCGCGGGCGGTTCCGGCCCCTGGTAGCCCAGCCGGTGGAAGCTGCTCACCCCCCAGCAACGGCCGTGGCGAGCGCCGTTGGCCAGTTCGGGGCTGCGCTCGAGCCCCGCCGGCAGGCGCTGCTGGCTGGCCGGGATGTTGAACAGCACCCAGTGCACCCAGGGGCCCGGGGGGCATCGGGATCCTCCAGCACCAGGGCATAACTGCCGGTGCCCGCCGGTGCACCGCCCCACTGCAACGGGGGGGAGAGGTTCAGCCCCTCGCCGGTGTGGATCACCGGGATCAGGGCGCCATCGGCGAACGCGGGTGAGCTGAGGTGGAAGGCGCCGTTGCTGCTGGCCATCGCGAGCTGCTGCTGAAGAGGTGTCTGCACCCTGGGACGTTCGTCTGCGCAGTTCGCGCCGGCGCTGTGGAGGTGCGGTGGTGCTGTGGCACAAGCGCGGCGGTGTGAGGGCAGCGGGCCGGGGGGGCCGGCGGCCAGAACGCGGCGGCACGCGATCTGGGCGGCGCTACCCGGTGTTGCCGCCGCAACCTCTGGCGGGCCGCCGGCGCCGGCGGCCCGCTGCCTTCACACCGCCGCGCTTGTGCCACAGCACCACCGCAC
>JBJTHL010000100.1:0-9768 GCA_046094445.1 Vulcanococcus sp. | reverse complement strand
ACACCGTGGGCAGGGTGTTGAGCAGCTTGAGCATCGCGTCCTGGAAGCCGGCGCCGCCGGCCTCCTTCCGCTTCTTCATGAAGCTGGCGATGGCGCTCTTGCTCTGGCCCAGCTGGGCCATCGAGAAGGTGCCCAGCTTGTTGAGGCGCATCACCTCCGGCATGGAGGGGAACACCACCGCTGCCTTAAGGCGGTCGCGGTGGGGCGCCACGGCCTCCACCACCTTCTGGGCCAGATCCTCGATGAAGATCAGCGAGCCGATGAACACGTCGGCCTCGGCCACATCGGCGCAGAAGTCGGCGTAGTTGGTGGGATCGCGCAGCTCTTCGATCAGGTAGCCGCTCAGGTCGATTGCCAGGGGGCCGTTCTGGTCGTTGAGGGAGATGGCGGCCTGGGTGAGGGCGTTCTGGTACTGGGGCTCGAGCACCACGTACACGGCCCGCATCACGGCTCGGCCGTTCACCTCACCGGGGCTGACGCGGCGGGAGGCGGAGCGGACCTGCGTGAACATGCGCGCGGATTGAGCAATCTGAAGGAGCCTACGAAGGGCCGGGTACGGACGCGAGCCCGCGCTGCAGGGTCTTACAGGCCTTCGCCCAGGGGTTGACGGGGGTAGCCCAGTCGCTCCAGCAGCGGGCCGGTCATCAGGGTGGTGGCGATGGCCATCAGCACGCCGATGCTGAACAGGGTGGTGCTGATCACCCCCAGGCTCAGGCCCACGTTGAGGATCACCAGCTCGGTGAGGCCGCGGGTGTTCACCAACCAGCCCAGGGCCTGGGCCTCCCGTGCCGGCACGGCGCTCAGCCGGGCCGTGGCCCAGGTGCCGGCGAACTTGCCCAACACGGCCACCGCCAGCACCAGCAGCGTGGCCAGCCACAGGGCCGGGGTGTCGATGGCGGTGAGCAGGGTGTTGAGGCCGCTGATGGCGAAGAACAGCGGCAGCATCAGTTGGATCACCACCGCCTGCAGCCGCTGCTCCAGCTCCAGCCGCAGGGGCTCATGGCGGGGCATCGCCAGGCCCCAGAGGAAGGCCCCGAAGATCAGATGCACCCCGATCGCTTCGGTGACGGCCCCGCTCAGCAGTGCCCCGGCCAGCAGGCTCACCTGCAGCACGGGCCCCAGGGATTCCTGCCGCCGGTAATGCCGCTCCAGCCAGCGCCGCAGGGGGCGCAGGCCCACCAGCAGGAGCAGGGCCCAGAGGGTGGTGTGCAGCAGCGGTGTGAGGGCGCCCCAGGCGCTGCCGGTGCGGGCGAAGGCCACCACCGCCGCCAGCAGGATCCAGCTGAACAGGTCGTCGATGGCGGCCACGGTGATCGTGAGGGCGCCGAGGGGCTTGCCGATCAGAC
Organism: Vulcanococcus sp.; assembly: GCA_046094445.1. Classification (GTDB taxonomy): domain Bacteria; phylum Cyanobacteriota; class Cyanobacteriia; order PCC-6307; family Cyanobiaceae; genus Vulcanococcus. The sequence continues at coordinate 8,422 of JBJTHL010000100.1, read as the reverse complement.
CGCGCTCCTGCAGGATCCGCGCCAGCACCGGGAAGGCGGTGATCGCCATGGCGGTGCCCATGAACAGGGCACCGGCAACGCTGTGATCCCCGGGTAGCAGCTGCGGCTGCCAGCTCTCGAGCACCAGGGAGAGCCCCACCCCCAGCAGCAGCGGCAGGGCGATGCCCACCGTGGCGATACGGCTGGCCAGGGGTAGCCGGCCTCGCAACAGGCCTGGGTTGAGTTCCAGGCCGATCAGGAACATGAACAGGGCCAGGCCCAACTGGCCCAGCAGGTTGAGCTGCGGCCGCACCACAGGCCCGAACAGGCTGGCCTCCAGCCCGGGCGCCACCACCCCCAGCAGGCTGGGCCCCAGGGCGATCCCGCCGAGGATCTCGCCGATCACCCGCGGCTGGCCGCAGCGCTGCAGCAAGGCCCCCAACACCTGGGCGGTGAGCATGATCACGGCCACAGCCAGCAGGGCGGTGGTGATCGGATCGCCGGCGTGGGCGGCGGGGAGCGCGGCAAGCGTCACGGGCGCACCGGTGGGCGGAGGCTCCCATCCTGCTGGGCCCGGCCATGGCCCCCATAGGCTCGGCTGCACGGCCGTACCTCCTGCCCCGCTCCCGCGATGACCACCAGCAGCGCCACCGCCAGTGCCCCAGCCCATGCCAGGCCGATCGCCGTGGTGGTGGCCGGCGCCCTGGGCCGCATGGGTGCCGAGGTGGTGAAGGCGGTCACGACCGCCGCCGATTGCCGCCTGCTCGGCGCCATCGACACCACCCCAGGCAAGGAGGGGGTCGATGTGGGCCTGGAGCTGGGGCTGGGTGAGCTGGAGGTGGCGATTACCCACGATTTCGAGGGCACCCTCTGCCAGGCCAGCCAGGCCGTGCGCAACGACGGCCCCGGCGCCGGTGCGGTGCTGGTGGATTTCACCCACCCCTCGGTGGTGTACGAGCACACCCGCGCGGCCATGGCCTATGGCGTGCACCCGGTGATCGGCACCACGGGCCTCAGCCCTGAGCAGCTGGGCGATCTGGCCACCTTCGCCGCCAAGGCGTCGGTGGGCGCCGCCGTGATCCCCAACTTCTCGGTGGGCATGGTGCTGCTGCAGCAGGCCGCCGCCGCCGCCGCCCGCTTCTACGACTTCGCCGAGCTCACCGAACTGCACCACAACCGCAAGGCCGATGCCCCCAGCGGCACCTGCATCAAGACCGCCGAGCTGATGGAGGAGCTGGGCAAGAGCTTCAACCCGCTGCAGGTGGAGGAGCACGAAACCCTGGCGGGCTGCCGCGGCGGCCAGCGGGAGAGCGGCCTGCGTCTGCACTCCATCCGTCTGCCGGGCCTGGTGGCCCACCAGGAAGTGATGTTCGGCGCCCCAGGGGAGACCTACACCCTGCGCCACGACACGATCGATCGCTCCGCCTATATGCCGGGGGTGCTGCTCACCGTGCGCCGCGTGCGCCAGCTGGAGGGCTTGGTGTACGGCCTGGAGCGGCTGCTGTGAACGGCGAGCGCCCCTGGGCCGGCGGGTGCAACATGGCGGCCAGTGATGTGATCGCAGCCGGCCGATGCTGATCCCGCTGCGCCCCGGCGAGCTGCCGCGCCTGATTCCAGCGGTGGCCACCGGCCCTCAGTTCAATGCCTGCAGCGGCAACCCGCAGACGCTGTTGCAGCGGGTGTTCATCTCGGTGATCGGCGGCGTGATCAGCCTGTTGATCAGCCAGGGGGTGCGCATGTCGAGCCAGGTGGCGCCGATCATGCTGGTGGTGGGCTTCGTGTTTCTGCTTTACGTGCTGTGGGGCCCGATCGTGGAAGCCGGGCGCAGGAACGCCACCCTGCGCCGCTATCCCGCCGCCGCCATCTTTGAAGGTGAGGTGGCCGACCTCTACACCCGGGAACTGGTGGAGGGCCGCCAGGAAACCACCGATCGCCAGGGGCGGCTCGAGCTGGTGGAGAACCGCCGCACCTGGCTGTGCCTGGAGCTGGAGGACGAGGAGGGCTACCTGGGCAGCGTGCGCTTTCCCTACGACAAGAAGCACAAGGCCATCCGTCGGGGCATGGTGGTGCGCTGCCTGGTGCTGAGTGAGCGCAAGGACTTTTCGCGCATCGGTGCCCTCAGCGATGCCTGGTTGCCGCAGCTGAAGCTCTGGGTTGGCGAGTACCCCTTTCTGCTGCGGCCGGCCTTCGAGGAGCTGTGCCTGCGGCGGCTCACCTGAGCCCAGCCGGCCGGGCTTCACGGTGCGCAACATTGCGTTACACTTCTCGTAACAACCCGTCACGAGGTCGCCATGGTCCAGGCCAATCCCGCTGCTCCCGTAATCCGCGGCGCCACCGTCACCCAGGAAGATGGCGGTCGCCTCAACGCCTTCGCCTCCGAGCCCCGCATGCAGATCGTGGACGCCGCCGACCACGGCTGGGGCTTCCACGAGCGCGCTGAGAAGCTGAACGGCCGCATGGCCATGCTCGGCTTCATCGCTCTGCTGGCTACCGAGTTCGCCCTGGGCGGCGAAGCCTTCACCCGCGGCCTGCTGGGCATCGGCTGATTTGTCCTGCGGCTCGAACCGCATCCCCTGGCAGCCGCGGCACACAATCGTGCTGCGGCTTTTTTGTGCGCCCACCGATTCGTTCGCCTTCGCTCGCCCGTCGCCTTGATCACCGTTTCGCCGCATCGCGCAGCGCCGCTCCAGGCCCAGGTGTACGGGGCCGGCCCCACCGGTGCCCTGGCGGCCCTGGCCCTGGCTCGGGCCGGCTGGCGGGTGCAGCTGCTGGATCCGCTCACGGCCGCGCAGCTCACGGCCCGCAGCCGCGCCTATGCCCTCACCCACTCCAGCCGCCAGCTGCTCCAGAGCCTGGAGCTGTGGGAACCGTTGCAGCCGGCCCTGGCCCCCTTCCGGCGCCTGGAGCTCTGCGATCGCGCTCTGCACCGCCAGGTGCGCTTCAGCAGCGCCGATCTCGGCCGTGAGCCGGCGGCGGCCGTGGGCTGGATCTTGCAGCACCAGCCCCTGATGGCGCTGCTGCTGGAGGGCCTGCAGGCGGAACCGGCCATCACCCTGCAGCTCGGCGCTGCACCGCCGCTGTTGCCCGTCGCACCGGTGGATCTGCGGGTGGCAGCCGATGGCCACAACTCCGCCACCGCTGCCGCCGCCGGCCTGCGCCGGCTGGGCTTCCGCTACCGCCAGGGCTGCCTCACGGTGCAGGTGCGGCTGCGGGGCTCGGATCCCGATCAGGCCTGGGAGCTGTTCCGCCCGGAGGGCCCCTTCGCTGTGTTGCCCCTGGGCGGCGATGCCTACCAGTTGGTGTGGAGTGCGCCGCTGGATCGGCTGCGGCGGCTGGAGCAGCTGGATGGCGCCGCGTTCCTCGATGCCCTGAGCGCTGCCCTGCCGGAGGCGTTGCAGGCGGAGGTGCTGCTGGATCAGCCGCGAGCCTGGCCCGTGGGGCTGAGCCTGCTGTGGCCGTTGGCCCGGGGCCGGCTGCTGGCCCTGGGGGAGGCGGCCCATCGCTGCCATCCGGTGGGGGGGCAGGGGCTGAACCTGTGCTGGCGTGATGTGGCCTGCCTGCAGCAGCTGGCCGCCCGTTGCAGCAACGGCCGTCTTCAGCCGGCGCAGCTGCCGCGGGCGTACGCCTGGCGGCGGCTGCCGGATCTGCTGCTGGTGCTGCTGGCCACCGATGGCCTGGTGCGCCTGTTCTCCAATCGCCTGGCGCCGCTGCTGCCCTTGCGCCGGCTGGCGCTGCTGCTGCTGGGCCGCTGGGCCTGGCTGCGGACCGCGGTGCTGGCGGTGATGACCCACGGCCCTTGCCGCTGGCCGCTCAGCTGATCACGATGGCGGCATGGTGATCTGCAGTTCGCCCCAGGCACCGCCCAGCGCCGCCCTTCTGCGCCACTTGCGCGGCAGCTGCGGGCTCAGCGAGAGCGCCCTGGCCCTCGGCCTGCGCCAGGCGGCCCTGGAGCAGGCCCCGCTGCCGGTGGTGCTGTGGCGGTTCGGGCTGATCAGCCTGGAGCAGCTCGATCAGCTGTTCGCCTGGCAGAGCCAGCAGGACTGACGGTCCGGACCGCTTTCGGGTGGCTGTTCCGGTTCAGTACACGATCAGCGAATCCACCGGCACGCCGGCAGGCAGCTTGGCTTTGCCGCCCAGGTCGGCCAGCTCCACCACGAAGGCGAAGCCGCACAGCTCACCGCCCACCCGTTGCACCAGCTCGGCGCAGGCGCCGGCGGTACCACCGGTGGCCAGCAGATCGTCCACGATCAGCACCTTGGGGCCGTGCTCGAAGCCATCGGGAATGATCTCGAGGCGATCGGTGCCGTATTCGAGGCTGTAATCCACGCCGATCACCGTGCCGGGCAGCTTGCCGGGCTTGCGCACCGGGCTGAAACCGATGCCGCGATGGGTGGCCAGAGCGGTGCCCACGATGAAGCCGCGGCTCTCGATGCCCACGATCAGATCGGGCTGCAGCCGCTCGCACACCGCGTCGAGCTGCACCATCACCTCACGCCAGGCGCTCGGTTCGCGCATCAGTGGCGTGATGTCGCGGAACAGGATGCCGGGCTTCGGGAAATCGGGGATGTCGCGCACCAGCTGGCGCAGCGTGATGGCGGTCATGGCAGAACGAGCGGTCGACGAATGGCGTCCGCAGCTGGCAGTATCGCAGCCATGGACGATGCCCTTTCCACGCCAACGCGGCCCCTCTCCAGGCGGGGGATCGAACGGCTCGATCTGATGCTGCTCTGTGCCGAAGCGCTCGACCTCAACGGCGGGGAGGCGATGGTGTGGCTCAGCGAGGAGATGGGGTTCACCACGCTGTTCCCCAACCGGGTGGAGCTGTGGAAGCGCCGTTGCTGCAACCCTCTGCGCCGCAGCACCCGCCGTGATGCCCTGCCGGAGCCGGAGGCCGATGCCTTGATCCGCATCCTGATCGCCCTGGCGGATCGGCTGTATCCCATGCTGCGCAGCCTGCTCTCCACGGCGGAACCGCCGGCGATCACCGAACAGCGTTGGGCCCTGTTCCGCAGCCGCCTGGCGGAGCTGCTGCGCGAGCGCTTCAACCTGCGCCGCGGCGGCGTGCAACGACTGCTGGATCCGGAGCAGGGCCCTGCCCTGAGTCGCGAACTGATCCAGTGCATGGCCTTCAGTGCGGGGCCGGGCGGTTTCGATCGCCTCAAGGCCAGCCTGATGGATGCCAGCTGATGCCGGCGTCCCCGCTCGTTCTCCCCGTCCAGCTGCGCCTGCCCGTCTCGCCGCGATGAAGCTCACCAGCCGCTACGAACAAACCAGTTGTCGCCTGGTGCTGGAGGGCCTGCCCGACCTCTCCGCCGGCCACGACGGCCAGACCCTCGGCATCCTCACCGGCTTCACGCTGGCGTTGGCCGGCCGCACCGAACTGGAGGGCAAGCGGGAGCACCTGCTGGCGCTGATGGCTGTGGTTCTGCCCTATGCCCGCCACCTGCTCAGTGGCCTGCCGCGTGCGTTCGGTGCTGCGGATGAACCGGTGGCGATCAGCCCCGGCGACGGCGGCAGCCACACCCTGGAGCTGCGCAGCAGCCAGCCGGGTACGCCGCCCCTGAGCCTGCAACTCGATGATGCGGAGCTGGCGGATCTGGTGCGCTGCCTGGATCAACTGCGGCTCGATCCGCGCCTGGCCCTGGGGTTGGCGGTGAGCCCGCCGCAGCCACTGCGGCGCCGCGAGCTGCGCCACCGCCAACCGCTGGCCCAGCGCCTGGCGGCACCGCTGGCGGGGGCCGGCACCCTGGCAGTGGTGGCGGCGTTGCTGGCCCTTCTGCCCCCAACACCTCGGCCGGGTTCCACGGTGGCGCCCGCCACAGCGGTCACCCGCGCCCGTTGACGCCGCCGCCTTTGGCTCCACACTGGTTCTGCATCCATGATCGTGATGACCTGGTCTGAACTGCGTCGTCGCGTCACCCGCCTGGGCGCCAACCTGGATGTGGTGGTGCGCAGCGATCCGGAAGTGTGCGGCCTCAGCGGCGACGACTTCCACCTCTCGCTTCATCACGGCGGCCAGGGCGACTGCACCGTGGGCGTTCTCAGCCTGGTGGACTGCCCTAATGAGCTGGTGCTGATCGAATTCGAGCGCTGGATGCGCGGGGCCGGTTACACGCTGGAGCCATGAACCGCACCGGCCGCCTGCGGGTGGTGGGGCGCTCCGCCGCGACACAGCCGCAGCGTGCCGTGTTCCGCAAGCGGCGGCCACCACGCCGCTCACGGCTGCTGCTGGAGGGGATGCTGCTGGTGGCTGCCGGCGTGGGCCTGCTGATGCTGCTGTTGCAGCTGCCTCGGCTGGTGGATCTCGACAGCCTGCTGCTGGTGAGCACGGCCATTGGCCATCTGATCGGAGGGTTGTCGCAGCTGTTGCTGGGCTGCCTGCAGTTGCTGGGGGTGTTGGTGCTGGTGGCCCTGGCGCTGCTGGCCCTCGTGCTGCTGGTGGGCGGTCTGCTTCGGCTGGTGCGCGCCCTGCTGGGCGTGCGGCGGCCGAGGGCCAAGGCGTTCAACCCCCCCGGCGCTGGTCGGCCGATGTGATCCGGCGATGGTGAGCAGCAGCAGCGATAGCCAGGCCGATCTGCCGCGCTTGAAGCGCGGGCTCTACGCGCGGGAGCTGCTGCGGCTGCAGGAGGAGCTGGTGAAGATGCAGTACTGGGTGAAAGCCAAGGGGTTCCGCCTGATCGTGCTGTTCGAGGGCCGTGATGCTGCCGGTAAGGGCGGCACGATCAAGCGCATCACGGAACCGCTCAATCCACGGGGCTGCCGCGTGGTGGCGCTTGGGACGCCGAGCGATCAGCAGCGCAGCCAGTGGTACTTTCAGCGCTACGTCGAGCACTTTCCGGCGGCCGGTGAGATCGTGCTGTTCGATCGCAGTTGGTACAACCGCGCCGGTGTGGAACGGGTGATGGGCTTCTGCAGCGAGGCTGAACTGCGGGAGTTTGAGCAGTCGTGCCCCGAATTCGAGCGCATGCTGGTGCGCTCCGGCATCGTGCTGCTCAAGTACTGGTTTTCGGTGAGCGATCAGGAGCAGGAACGCCGCTTCCAGAGCCGCATCAACGACCCCACCCGTCGCTGGAAGCTGAGCGCGATGGATCTGCAATCCCGGGAGCGTTGGGTGGAGTTCTCCAAGGCCAAGGATGCGATGTTCACCCACACCAACATCCCGGAAGCCCCCTGGTTCACCGTGCAGGCCGACGACAAACGCCGCGCCCGCCTCAACTGCATCCGTCACCTGCTCGGCAAGGTGCCTTACGTGGACATGACACCCCCGGCACTGCAGTTGCCACCCCGCCCCAGCCCCGGGGCTTATGCGCGCCCACCGATCAACGAGCAGTTCTTTGTGCCGAATGCCTACCCGTGAGCGGCTGGCTGGCCGTGGCTCGGGCCGCAGCTTCTGGTAGCGCCTGATACGTTTTCTTGCTGGTTGCTTTCCCTCCGCGCCGTTGGAGGGTCAAGGTTGGGCAGTGGCACCGAGGTGATGCAGCAGTTGAGCGCACCCCGCTGGTTGCAGACAGGGCTCCTGGGCACCTGGGCCTGGATGTTGGATCAACCGCGTCCGGTGGCCCTGAAGGGTCAGCACTGCAATCGCCTCAGGCCTGCGCGCATTGGCCAGCAACTCCTGGCCGTGTTGCACCACCACGATCTCGGTGGCTGCACCCTGTTGGACTGGCGCTGGGACCCCCGGCAGGAGCGGGTGGAGGGCTGGCTCTGGCAGCGGGGCTTGGTTCAGCGCTTCTCCTGGTGGCGCAGCCGTGATCAGCTCACGATCTGGGAGCAGCTGCAGTGCACGCCCACACCGCCGCTGCGCCCGCTGGGCTGAGGCTCACCATCCCGGCAGAATCGAGGAGCACAGTTCTGCTGGCTGTGCCCTCGCCACCGCACCTTTTCTTCGTGTTGTTCGACAACGACAAGCGCCCGGCCTGGCTGAACTGGCTGTTTCTGGTGATCTTCCTGTGGTCGTCGTGGCAGTTGGCGGGCCTGTGGTTCAGCCAGCTGCATGGGGGCTGACAACCCGCTCAGCCAACCCGCTCAGTGGCGGTTCTTGAGTTGCCAGTGGTGCACCAAGCCGTCGCCGTTGCGGTTGGGCACGGTGATCACGTTGAGGCGTTCACGGCCGCGCCGGTAGTCGTAGCGGCAGAAGCCGGCGCCGGTGCCGGCACAGCTGCGCAGGCTGGACAGGTCGTTGCCGGCCAGCTCGCGATCGAAGCTCTCCAGGGCCGGATCGCCATCCGGCTGCCAGCCCTGCTGGCGGAGGCGTTGATCCACCCGTTCGATCGGTTCCTCCAGCGTGAGCAGCGGCGCTGGGTGGCGCAGCTGCCCAAGGCTGAGGCCGCTGCCGGCTGAGCTGAGCAGCAGCGTGAGCAGGCCGGCGGCGAGGGGGAGCTGCAGCGGCGTGGGCTGCCGCATGGCCGGCCTGGCGCAGAGGACACTCCGATTAGAGCAACGC
>JBJTHL010000099.1:0-21792 GCA_046094445.1 Vulcanococcus sp. | reverse complement strand
TCCGCGCAGGCTGCGGCCGGCGCTGGTTCCGAGGCTCAGGGGCATGGGGGCTGATTCCGTTGCGGCGAGCGTAGGCAGTGGCGCTGCTCGGTCCGTTACGGGACCTCACCCCAGCATCACGCCACCGGCATTGCCCAGGCTCTCCTGCCAGCTGCTCAGGTCGAACAGCAGTTCCTCCAGGGTGAGGGTGGCGAGTTCCCGTTCGAGTGCCGCCTGCAGGCGGCGGGCCATGCCACGCAGCACCCGCTGCTCGGCGTCGCCGCTGGGCGCAGCCTGAGGCATCGTCTCCAGCCTGATCTCCGCTCCAACGGCCTCCAGGACGCGCCCCACAGGGATGGCCGCCGGGGGGTGGCCGAGGCGATAGCCCCCCAGCCGGCCGCGGCGGGCCTCCACGAGATCGGCCCGCCGCAGCTGCAGCAGCAGTTGCTCCAGCGTCGGGGCCGGCAGGTTCTGGGCGGCGGCGATCGCGTTCACGGATCGCCATTCGCCTGGGGTCTGGGCCAGCTCCAGCAGGGCGAGCAGGGCCTGCAGGCCGGCGCGGCGCAGCATGCTCAGCCGCCGGTTCGCGCCAGCAGGCGCCCCAGCACATGTTCCAGGGTGTAGCCGAACAGGGCGGGATCGGCGGGCGTGAGGCCCACATCGGCCAGTCCCAGCTCGGCCCAGCGGGCATCCAGGCGCGCCTCCAGCTCGGCAGGGCGGTGCAGCGCTTCGCCCCAGGGGTGGTTGCGCTCCGGCCCCACCTTGGTGGTGGCATCGACCGCCAGGCGACCGCCCAGGCCCAGCTGCTCGCTGGCGAAGTCCAGCGTGTCGAACGGGGTGTTCTCCAGCACGAACAGATCCCGCTGCGGATCCACCAGGGCACTGATGGCCCAGATCACCTGGCGTGGGTCGCGGATGTTGATGCTGTTGTCCACCACCACCACGAACTTGGTGTAGGTGAATTGCGGCAGGGCACTCCAGAAGGCCATGGCTGCGCGCTTGGCCTGGCCCGGATAGGCCTTGTCGATGGCGATCACGGCCAGCTTGTAGCTGAGGCCCTCCATCGGCAGAAAGAAATCCACGATCTCCGGAATCTGCTGGCGCAGGATCGGCGTGTAGATCCGGTTGAGGGCGATCGCCAGCATGGCGTCTTCCTTGGGCGGCCGGCCACTGAAGGTGGTGAAGTAGATCGGCTGCCGCCGCTGGGTGACGCAGTGGAAGCGGATCAGCGGTGACGGTTCCTCACCGCCATAGAAGCCCATGTGATCGCCGAAGGGGCCATCGGCCAGCTCCTCCCCCGGTGTGATCGTGCCCTCCAGCACCACTTCGCTGTGGCTGGGCACCTCCAGGTTCACGGTTTTGCATTTCGCCAAGCGCACGCCTTCACCGGCATAGAGGCCGGCGAACAGCCATTCGCTCAGCTGCACCGGGATCGGCGTGGCCGCCGCCATCACCAGCAGCGGGTGCACGCCGATGGCGATGGCGATCTCCAGCGGCTTGCCCATCGCTGCCGCCTTGCGCAGGTGGCGAGCGCCGCCGCGCACGCTCAGCCAGTGCACGGTCATCGTGTTGATCGACTGTTGCTGCAGCCGGTACACGCCCACATTCGGCGTGCCGGTTTCCGGATCCTTGGTGATCACCAGGCCGAGCGTGATGATCCGGCCGGCATCCCCGGGCCAGGGGCGCAGCAGCGGCAGGGCATCGAGGTTCACCTGATCCCCCTTGAACACCTGTTGATGGCAGGGGGGGGTGAGATCCAGATCGGGCCGGGCCTTGAGCACATCCAGCAGCACCGACCCGAAGCGCACCGCTTCGCGGGCGCCCTTGGGGGGCCGGGGCTGTTGCAGCAGGGCCAGGCGCTCGCCGAGGGCCTCCAGCTCCTCCGGCCGCTCCATGCCCATGCTCCACAGCACCCGCTCCTGGGTGCCGAGCAGGTTCACGGCCACCGGCATGCTGCTGCCGATCACGTTCTCGAACAGCAGGGCCGGCCCACCGCAGCTCAGCACCCGATCGGCGATGGCCGCCAGTTCCAGATCCGGATCCACCGGCGCGCTGATCCGCCGCAGCTGGCCGCGCTGCTCCAGCAGCTGCAGGAATCCCCGCAGGTCGCGGCGCGATCCCTTGAGGGGATGGGGGCTGGCGATCGGGTCGGCGGCCGGGCTTGGGGTCGGCACGGTTCCAGACCCTGCATCTGCTGCCATCATCCCAACCCCGCTGCGCTCCTGTGGCTGCGGCGCCCAGAACGCGCGCGGAGCGGCTGCCTAGGGTTCCCCCCACTCCGCCCCGCCGCCGTGCAAATTTCCTATTTCCACACCTCTGAGGCCGTACCCGCCGTCAGGCCGCCGGCCGAGGGCGGCCCCGATGCGGCCGTGGTGATCGACGTGCTGCGGGCCACCACCACCAGTGCCTGGTCGCTGCAGAACGGAGCCGAGGCCATCCAGGCCTTCGCCGATCTCGATGCTCTGGACAGCGCCGCCGCCGCCTGGCCGGCGGACACGTGCCTGCGGGCCGGTGAGCGCGGCGGCAAGCGGGTGGAGGGCTACGACCTGGGCAATTCGCCCCTGGCGGTGACTCCGGAGCTGGTGGCTGGCAAGCGCATCTTCATGAGCACCACCAACGGCACCCGTTCGCTGGAGGCGGTGAAGGCGGTGCCGCTGCTGCTCACGGCCTGCCTGCCCAACCGCACGGCCGTGGCCCGTCGTCTGGTGCAGCGCGGTGTGGCACGGGTGTGGATCGTGGGCAGTGGCTGGGAGGGCGACTATTCCCTCGAGGACAGCCTGGCCGCCGGTGCGGTGATCTCGGCGGCCATGGAGCTGGCCGTCTCCCCCCACGTGGGCGTGACCATCGGCAACGATGAGGCCCTGGCGGCCCTGGCCCTCTGGCAGCAGTGGCGCCACGATGCGGAAACCTGCCTGCGGGCCGCCAGCCACGGCCAGCGCCTGATCGGCATCGGCAATCACGACGCCGATTTCGCCTGCTGCGCGGCTCTCGACAGCCTCACCATCGTTCCCACCCAGACCAGCCCCGGGGTGATCCAGGCCGCCTGAGGCCGCAGCTGGGGGGCCATTGCCGCCCCCCTTACAGTGCCGGCGGTGGCAAGATTCCAGCGGTGACAAGCTTTCTGGCGGCAGCGGTTCAGCTCACCAGCACGGCTGATCCCGAGTTGAACTTCGCCGCCGCCGAAGAGCAGATCGAGTTGGCCGTTCGCCGCGGCGCCGAGCTGGTGGGGCTCCCCGAGAACTTCGCCTTCATGGGCGACGACGACCAACGCCTGGACCAGGCCAGCAGCCTGGCGGAGCGGGCCCAGCGTTTTCTGGTGACCATGGCCCGCCGCTACCAGGTGACCCTGCTGGGTGGCGGCTACCCGGTGCCCGCCGGCGAACGGCTCACCAGCAACCGCGCCGAGCTGGTGGGCAAGGACGGTCAGATTCTGGCCAGCTACGACAAGATCCATCTGTTTGATGTGGATCTGCCGGACGGCAACACCTACCGCGAGTCGTCCACCGTGATGCCCGGCGCCAAGTTGCCGCCCGTGGTGGAGGTGCCGGGGCTGTGCCGTGTGGGGCTGTCGATCTGTTACGACGTGCGCTTTCCTGAGCTGTATCGCCACCTCGCCGCAGCCGGTGCCGACGTGCTGTTCATCCCCGCCGCCTTCACGGCCTTCACCGGCAAGGATCACTGGCAGGTGCTGCTCCAGGCCCGCGCCATCGAGAACACCGCCTACGTGGTGGCCCCAGCCCAGACCGGCAACCACGGCGGCCGCCGCCAGACCCACGGCCATGCCCTCGTGATCGACCCTTGGGGCACGGTGCTTGCCGATGCCGGCATCGGCCCCGGCCTGGCGGTGGCGCCGGTGGATGTGGGGCATCGCCAGCGCATTCAGGCGCAGATGCCGAGCCTGCGGCACCGCCGCCCCGCCCTGTTCTGAGCCGGTGATGGACGCCCTGCCCCGGCTGCTGCGCCGCTGCCTGGGGGCGGCCCTGCCGCTGGCCCTGGCCTTGGCGGCCCTGCCCGCCCGGGCCGGCAGCGCCCTTTCGGCCTGGCGCCTGACCCGCGAAGGGGTGCTGGAGCTGCGCACCAGCCCGGCCGCCTCCCTGCAGGCCTTCTACGAGGAGGGGCGTGGCCTGGTGGGGCCGCGGGTGTGGATCGACTTCCCAGGGGCGCCCCAGCGCACCCGCAGCGTTGGCGGCAACGGAGTGGTGCGCCAGGTGCGGGTGGGCCGCCCCAACGACGGCACCACCCGCCTGGTGGTGGAGTTCCAGCCCGGCACCCGCCTCGATCCCAGCAGCCTGCGGCTGGTGGGCACCAGCGTGGATCGCTGGACGCTGGAGTTCGGCGCCGCCGTGGCTGGTGTTCAGCCCATCGGTGAGGGCGATCTCGACGCGGCCCTGGCCCCCTGGCGACCGGTTCAGCCCTCCTGGGGCGGTTGGCAGCCATCGCCGCAGGCCGGGGCAGGCCCAGCGGTTTCAGCCGGTTCGCTGCCCTCCGTGCCCCGTGGCCGCTACACCGTGGTGATCGATCCCGGCCATGGCGGCCCCGATCCCGGTGCCGTGGGCATCAACGGCCTGCGCGAGACCGACGTGGTGCTGGATGTGGCCCTGCAGGTGGCCCAGCTGCTGCAGAGCAAGGGTGTGCGCGTGCTGCTCACCCGCACCACCGAGGTGGATGTGGACCTGCCCCCGCGGGTGGCCCTGGCCAACAACAGCGGTGCGGATCTGTTCCTGAGCATCCACGCCAATGCCCTCAGTCTTGATCGTCCCGATGTGAATGGCATCGAGACCTTCTATTTCGAATCCAGCCGCGCCCGCGCCCTGGCCCAGGCCGTGCAGGACCAGATGCTGGCAATCTCGCCCGGCAGCCCAGACCGCGGTGCCCGTCCCGGCCGTTTCTTTGTGATCCGCCGCACGGTGATGCCCTCGGCCCTCGCGGAGATGGGCTTCGTGACCGGATCGCTCGATTCGCCGCGGTTGGCCGACTCCGGGTTCCGGCGGCGCATGGCCGTGGCGATCACCGCCGGTCTGCTGCAGGCGCTGGGGGGCACCCCATGAGGGCGGCGCTGTCGCCGGCGGCGCCCATTGGCATCTTCGATTCCGGTGTGGGTGGCCTGAGCGTGTGGCGCCAGGTGGTGCACCAGCTGCCGGCCGAATCCGTGCTTTACCTGGCCGATCAGGCCCACGTTCCCTACGGCGGCCGCAGCGCCAGCGAAATCCAGAAGTTCTGCCTGGCGGTGGCCGATCACCTGGTGCGCCAGGGCTGCAAAACCCTGGTGGTGGCCTGCAACACCGCCTCTGCCGTGGCCCTGGGCCCGTTGCGGCAGCGGTTTCCCGAGCTGCCGATCCTGGGTCTCGAGCCGGCGGTGAAGCCGGCCGTGGCCCTCACCCGCAGCGGGGTGGTGGGGGTGATGGCGACCCCGGCAACGTTCCAGGGCGATCTCTATCAGGCCACGGTGGGGCGCCACGCCTGCAGCGTGCGGGTGGTGGAGCAGGTGTGCATCGGCCTGGCTGACCTGGTGGAGCAGGGGCAACTGGAGGGTGAGGAGTGCGACGCCCTCCTGCGCCGCTTTCTGCAGCCGATGTTGGAGGCCGGTGCCGACACCATCGTTCTGGGCTGCACCCACTACCCGTTTGTGATCGAGGCGATCCGTCGCTTGGTGGGCCCGTCGCTGGCGGTGCTGGATCCGGCCCCGTCGGTGGCGCGGCATCTGGCTGCGGTGTTGCGCCACCGCGGTCTGTTGCGGGAGGCCTCAGCTGCGGCACCGGAGCATCGTTTTCTCACCACGGCGGATCCCCTGGCCTTCGATCGCGCTGCCGCCCGGCTGGTGGGCGCCTGCAGCCGCAGCGCCGGCCTGGCGTGGCAGCACCAGACCAGCGGCGCCCTGCAGCTGTTGCCCCGCTGAAGGGGCACGGAAGGAGGCCTGCGCCACCTAGGATCGCGCCACCGCAGGGGGACATGGCCACCGTCGCAGAGCTGCTTCAGCCCGTCGAGGCCGACCTCGAGGCCCTGCTGAGCGACCTGCGCAGCCTGATCGGTGCTGGGCACCCGATCCTCCAGGCCGCCGCCGAGCATCTGTTCAGCGCCGGTGGCAAGCGGCTGCGCCCCGGCATCGTGTTGCTGATCTCCAGGGCCCTCTCCAGCGACGGCGAGCTCAGCAGCCGCCATCGCCGCCTGGCGGAGATCACCGAGATGATCCACACCGCCTCGCTCGTGCATGACGACGTGGTGGATGAGGCCTCCACCCGCCGCGGGGTGGACACGGTGCACAGCCGTTTCAACCATCGGGTGGCTGTGCTGGCCGGCGATTTCCTGTTCGCCCAGGCCAGCTGGCACCTGGCCAACCTCGACGACCTCGAGGTGGTGAAACTGCTCAGCCGCGTGATCATGGACCTTGCCGATGGCGAGGTGAAGCAGGGCTTGTTCCGCTACGACACCGGCCAGAACTTCGAGACTTACCTCGAGAAGAGCTACTGCAAAACAGCCTCCCTGATTGCCAACAGTGCCAGGGCGGCTGGGGTGCTGAGCGGTCTGGATGAGCCGCAGCTCGATGCGCTTTACCGCTTCGGGCGCCAGCTGGGCCTGGCCTTCCAGGTGGTGGACGACATCCTCGATTTCACCGGCAGCGATCAGCAGCTCGGCAAGCCCGCCGCCAGCGATCTGGCCAGTGGCTACCTCACCGCTCCTGCCCTCTATGCGCTGGAGGAACGCCCTGCACTGGCTGGCCTGATCGAGCGCGAATTCAGCCAGGAGGGGGATCTCGCCCAGGCCCTGGAATGGGTGCGTGGCAGCCAGGCCATCCAGCGCTCCCGGGCCCTGGCGGAAGGCTTCGCCAATGAAGCCCTGGAAGCCCTCAGCTGGCTTCCCCCCTCCCAGAGCCGCAGCGCCCTGCTGGCCCTGCCCGACTTCGTGCTCAGCCGGCTGTATTGATCCGGCCGCTCCACTCGGCCTCGAGGTGCGCCACCAGCCGGTTCAGGCTGCTGAGAAACCGATGGATCCCGGGATAAGCCTGGTTCAGCTCCTCCGGTCGCAGATGATCGGGGGGCAGCACGTGCACGCGGCAGCCCGCCGCCAGGGCGGCCTGGGCTCCGGCGGGTGAATCCTCGAAGGCCCAGCAGGCTGTGGCATCCACCCCCAGCCGCTGGGCCGCCAGCAGAAACACATCGGGGGCTGGTTTGCCGCGGCGCAGGTCCGGGTCGTCGCCATGCACGCGCACGGCGATGCGCTGCAACCAGGGATGGGGCGCGGTCTTCAGGGCCACGGCACTGCGGGAGCTGCTGGTGGCCAGAGCCATCGGCAGCCCCTGGCGCTCACACCAGCCCAGCAGCTCCGGAGCCCCGGGGATCGGCTGAGCCTTCACCAGCAGGGCTTCGGCGATCGGCTGGCGCACCGCCAGCAGCGCCTCCGTGCTGGGCACGGCCTTGCTGGCGCCCTGGGTCTCCGCCAGCCAGGCCCGCACCTGCACCGCGCAATCGAGCCGGGTGCGCCCCCGCAGGCTGAGCAGTTCGCTGGCGCTCAGGGCACGGCCGAAATGGCTGGCGGCCTGCTGCCAGGCCTGGCCGTGCAGCGGCTCGGTGTCGAGCAGCAGGCCATCGAGGTCGAACAGGCAGGCGGCCGGCAGCTCCATTCCTCCATCCTGCCTCCAGGTTGCGGATCGCTGCCCCGCGTTGGCAGTGGCGGCAGCTGGCGGTTTGAATGCCCGCCGTGCCCCTTTGCTTGTTTCAGCAGCCGATGTCCGACCTTCCGACGACGGCGCCCACGATCGAATCGGTGCTGCAGGAGCAGCGGCTCTTCGCCCCGCCGGCGGAGCTGGCCGCCGCTGCCACCATCGGCTCGCTGGAGCCCTACCGGGCCCTGGTGGCCCAGGCTGAGGCGGATCCGGATGGCTTCTGGGGGGAGGCGGCCCGCAGCCAGTTGCATTGGTTCGAGCCGTTCCACACGGTGCTGGATTGGAGCAACCCGCCTTTCGCGCGCTGGTTTGAAGGGGGCACCACGAACCTCTCGTACAACTGCCTCGATCGCCACCTGGATGGCCCCCGCGCCGACAAGACGGCGCTGATCTGGGAGGGGGAGCCCGGCGATACGCGCCGCTTCACCTACCGCCAGCTCCATGCCGAGGTCTGCAAGGCCGCCAATGCCCTCAAGGCCCTGGGCGTGGGCAAGGGCGACCTGGTGGCGCTTTACATGCCGATGGTGCCGGAGGCCGCCATTGCGATGCTGGCCTGCGCCCGCATCGGAGCACCCCACTCGGTGGTGTTCGGGGGCTTCTCAGCCGATGCCCTGCGCGATCGCCTGATCGATGGCGAGGCCAAGCTGGTGATCACCGCCGACGGCGGCTTCCGCAAGGACAAGCCGGTGCCGCTGAAACCGGCGGTGGATGAGGCCCTGGCCGCCGGCGGCGGTGCCCCTTCGGTGCAGCATGTGCTGGTGGTGCAGCGCCTGGCCGGCGCCGGTGGCGCCTGCGCCATGGCCGAGGGGCGTGACCTGTGGTGGCACGACCTGGTGGACGGCCAGAACGCCGACTGCCCGGCCGAGCCAATGGCCAGCGAAGACCGACTGTTCGTGCTCTACACCTCCGGTTCCACCGGCAAGCCCAAGGGGGTGGTGCACACCACCGCCGGTTACAACCTCTGGGCCCACCTCACCTTCCAGTGGATCTTCGACATCAAGGAGAGCGACATCCACTGGTGCACCGCCGATGTGGGCTGGATCACCGGCCACAGCTACATCGTGTATGGCCCGCTCTCCAACGGTGCCACCACCGTGATGTACGAGGGGGCACCGCGCCCCAGCAAGCCCGGCGCTTTCTGGGAGGTGATCCAGAAGCACCGCTGCACGATCTTCTACACGGCGCCTACGGCGATCCGCGCCTTCATGAAGAGCGGCCGCGCGGTGCCCGACCAGTACGACATGAGCTCCCTGCGCATTCTCGGCACGGTGGGTGAGCCGATCAATCCGGAAGCCTGGATGTGGTATCGCGATGTGATCGGCGGCGATCGCTGCCCGATCGTCGACACCTGGTGGCAGACCGAAACCGGTGGCGTGATGATCAGCCCCCTGCCTGGCGCCACTCCCACCAAGCCCGGTTCTGCCACCCTGCCGCTGCCGGGCATCGTGGCCGACATCGTGGACAAGGACGGCAACTCCCAGCCCGCCGATCAGGGGGGCTATCTCGCCATCCGCAGACCCTGGCCCGGCATGATGCGGACGGTGCATGGCGATCCCGATCGCTTCCGCAGGAGCTACTGGGAGGAGATTCGCCCGGCGGATGGCTCCTATCTGTATTTCGCCGGTGATGGCGCCCGCCGCGACGCCGATGGCTACTTCTGGGTGATGGGCCGCGTCGATGACGTGATCAATGTGAGCGGTCACCGCCTCGGCACCATGGAGATCGAGAGTGCTCTGGTCAGCCACCCGGCCGTGGCTGAGGCTGCGGTGGTGGGTCGTCCGGATGAGCTCAAGGGTGAAGGCATCGTGGCCTTCGTGACCCTCGAAGCGGGCCGCGGCGGCGATGACGCCCTCAATGCCGAACTGCGCGCCCATGTGGGCAAGGAGATCGGCCCGATCGCCCGGCCCGATGTGATCAAGTTCACCGATGCCCTGCCGAAAACCCGCAGCGGCAAGATCATGCGTCGCATCTTGCGCGCCCTGGCCGCCGGTCAGGAGGTGTCGGGGGATACGTCGACCCTGGAGGATCGTTCCGTTCTGGATGCCCTCAGGGTGTGAGCGCGTAGTCCTGGGCCAGGCTGCTGATCGGTTCGGGTTGGCCATAGCGGTAGCCCTGTCCCAGGCTGCAACCAAGCTCCAGCAAGATCCGTTCCTGTTCTTCGGTTTCCACTCCTTCGGCCACCACCTCCACGTTGAGGGAGTGGCCCAGGGAGATGATGGCCTGGGCGATCGCCTCATTTTCGGGATCGCGTCCGAGGTCGGCCACGAATGAGCGATCGATCTTGAGAACGCCGACTGGAAATCGCTTGAGGTAGAGGAGCGAGGAATAACCGGTGCCGAAGTCGTCGATGGCCAGTTTCAGGCCGAGCTGGTGCAGATCGGCGATGGTCGAGGTAATCGAGGGAATGTCCTGCACCAGCGCGGTTTCAGTGATCTCGAGCAGGAGCGTTCCAGGCTGAATCTGGGTGCGCAACAACAGTGGTTGCAGGCGATCGATCAGGTCGCTGGCACCCAACGTGCGTGCTGACACATTCACGGACAAGCGCAGACCCTTGCGACCGGTGTGGTGCTGCCACTGCGCCATGGCTTGACAGGCTTGTTCAAGCACCCCCAGATCAATCTCTTCGATCAAGCCGTTCTCCTCGGCCGCTGAGATAAAGGTGGCGGGAGCCAGCAGGCCCAGTTGTGGGTGCTGCCAGCGGGCCAGAGCCTCAAATCCCAGCAGCTCACCATCCGCCAGCCGCACGATCGGCTGCAGAAAGGCCTGGATCTGCCTGTCGTTCACCGCCATCCGCAGGCTTTCCTCCAAAGCCAGTCGATCCCGGGCCTCTTCGCGCAGGCTGGGGTCGAACAGGGCAAATTGCCCCCGACCCATGGCTTTGGCGCGGTACATCGCCATATCGGCGTTTTCGATCACGGTGGAGGCCGTCTGCCCCGGTTCGGTGAAGCTGATGCCCACCGACGCGCTGTGGCTGAGCTCAGTGCCCGCCACCTGGATTGGTTGGCGGATGGCCGTGATGATGCGGCGGGCGAGTTCACAGGCGCCGTCCTGGCTGGATTCCGCTGTGATCACGATGAACTCATCGCCGGAGAAGCGGCCCACGAGATCGCCCTGGCGAACGCTGCGCTGAAGCGTCCGGCCCACGTGCATCAACAGCTCATCACCTGCCGCATGGCCATGGGCATCGTTGAGCCATTTGAAGCGGTCGATATCGATGAACAGCACAGCGCTGCGGGTCGTCTTGCCCTCTGCGGCGTTCTCCAGCAGGGCGTTCAGCCGTTCCAGCACCAGCAGTCGATTGGGCAGATCGGTGAGCGGGTCATGGCGGGCCTGATACGAGGCATCCAGGCGCGCCTGGCGCTCAGCGCTGATGGCCTCGAGCATCCGCAGGCTCAGTTCGATGCTGCGCGCCATGGCCCGCAGCAAGGAGCGTTCCTCCAGATCAAAGGGTTCGCTCAACCGGCCCACCAGGAGCAGCTCATCCGTACCGATGGGCGCCCAGCAGCTGAACAGTTCGCCGGCTTTGATGCTGAGTTTCGTAGGCCGACTCGCCACCTGATCGAGCAATCGGGCTCGGTCCTCCAGCGGTAGGCCGATGCTGCAACTGATCTCTTGGCCTGAAAGGATCATGGCCACTTCGGCTTCCACCGATTCAGCCACCCGGTTCAGCACGGTGCGCAGATTCTCGGGATCATCTGGAGAGAAGGCTGCCAGGATCTCCGAGAGCAGGTGCAGCGACCAGGACGGCTCCATTACCCCACCGCCAGCGTCACCAGCGTCTGGTTGTGGAAGCCTCCGGAGCCCTTGGTGCGTGCAATCTCGCCATAGGTGTAGAACCCAGCCATCGGGATCCCGCCGCAGCAGCGGTTGATCAGATCGGTTTCCTCCTGCAGCTGCTGTTCACCAAACACGGACCGTCTCGACACACAGTCGAACAACAGCAGCCCCACCGGTGGCACCTCGCCCAGGGCCTCGATGGCGCTGCTCGCTGATTCCGCAGCTGCCTGCAGGACGGAGTCGTAGTCGCCTTCGGTGAGAAAGGCCAGCCCCCCCTGGGGCACCTCCGCCACCATCACCAGGGCGCGGCGCTCCGCATCGAAGCTGGTGATATGCCGCATCTCGATGCGGTCGCGCCGGCGAATGCCGATCGGGTGTGTGGCGGCGAAATCAGCAAACGCCTGGGGATCTCGGCGCACCGCCTCCGAGGGGTTGAAGAAGTCCAGGTAGACGTCCAGGGCCGGCTGGTCGTCAAGCTTGCTGAGCAGGGTGCCGCGGCTCTCCGTCACCAGCATCGGCTCGCTCAAGGGTGTCCAGCCATGGCTGACGCCAACCCCCAGCGGACGCTCCGAGCTGATGGCTGCCGCCACCACGGCCCCCGAGAACACCTGCTGTCCATGGAGCTGCCGGGTCTGGTGCATCGCGAGATTGTCACCCGCGCATCCCCCCACCAGTGGACCATCGATGTTCGCCACGTCGTAAGCGCCCCTCACCACCTCCATCTGATCGCCGGCCAGGCCATCGGAGAGGAGCACCAGCACGGTGTGCTCCTGCCGTTCCACTCGCTCCAGGCATTGCGCAGCTTCGATGGCGGCCTGCCGCAGGCCCTGGGTTCCGCTCTCACCCACGCCCGTGCTCACGCGGATACCACTGCCACCAAGGGCCCACACCACAAGGGCATCGAGGGTGGCCCCGCCTGGGGCAATTTCCCCGGCGGTGGAGCACCCCATCAGGGGACTCTCCGGCCACTGCTGCGTGATGGCCGCTGCTGCCGCCCCCAGATCGTGATGGGGTGCGGCCAGCAGGATCAGCAGACGGGGGGGATGATCACAATTCAGGTTTCGCAGGGCCTGATCGAGGGCCTGCAACGTGTCACGTTCGCTACTGCTCCCCACCCGTACCCAGCTGGGTGCTTCGGCGTCGTGCTCCTGCTGGCGCTCTGTGCTGTCAACCGTTGCAGTCATGGCGCTGGCGTGATGCGCCGAGAGATGGCGCTCCATGGCTTCATCCTGCCAGTCGGCTCAGGATTCGTCTGCCCAGTCGCTCAGCGCAGCGCTGATGCGTTGTGCGGCCCGCTGCCGGCTCGGGTCATCCGCCCAGGCACCCAGCAGCTGGCGGCGCAGGCCGGCGCTGCTGGGGGTGAGGTGATCACCCGGCAACTCCAGCAGGCTGGAGCGATCGCCCGGCCGGCTCTGCAGCACCGCTAGCAGACGCTCGCTCTGGTCGATCCCATCGCGGTTGAAACGCACCAGCAGATTGCGGGGTTGGCGGTAGCTGCTGGCGACCTGCTGCAGCGTTTCCTGGGGTGAGGGGCTGAATTCACTGCGGAAGTTGAACTGCTGGCCCAGCTCCGCCAGCAGCGGCACCGACCGCTCAGCCGAGAAGTTGTTGAAGCTCAGGGCTGCCAGCCCCAGGCAGCCGCGGCCGCCATCGGGGGCCAGCAGGTGCAGCTTGCAGCCCAGGCTGTGTCCCAGCCGCAGGGGCCGCTCCGCCTGCGCCGTTGGCCCCTCCCAGGTTTCGCCGAGGTTTTGGCGGGCTTCGCGGAACCGACGCCAGGCCGCAATGGCCTGCTGCTGGTGATCGAAACCGGGCACGTAGCTCCAGGCATGCAGCTGCCATCCCGCTTGCGCCAGGGCCTCCATCAGCCGCCGGTAACTCAGCTGCGGTGTGGCGGCCAGGTAGCTGCCGCCGATGAATTCGATCAGCCCCCGCGGCCGGCCGTCCGGGAGCACCTGCCAGAGATCACCCCACTGCCGCCATCGCGCCATGGCGCCGCCGCTCCTCAACCGGCCTGGAGCCGCTGCAGCGCGTCGATGGCCTCACGGCGATGGGCTGGACCATCCAACAGGTTGTTGAACACATGCCGGATCACACCCTGGCCATCGATCACATAGGTGACCCGTCCAGGTAGCAAGCCCAGCACAGCGGGCACACCGAAGGCCTGGCGCAGGCGATTGCCGCGATCCACCAGCAGCGGGTAGGGCAGGGCATGGCGGTTGGCGAACCGCTGGTGGCTGGCGGTGTCATCACCGCTCACGCCCCACACCTCAGCCCCCAGGGCCTGCAGATCGGCGTAGCTGTCCCGGAAGGCGCAGGCCTCCATGGTGCAGCCCGGGGTGTCGTCCTTGGGATAGAAAAACAGCACCAGGGCTTTGCCTGCGAGGCCATCGCTGCGCCGTTCCACCCCGTTTTGATCCGCAAGGGCGATCAAGGGGGCGGTATCACCGCTGCGCAGGGCCTGGACCACGGGGGGGATTCAAGGCCCATCACACTAGGCAAGCCCCTGTGGTGGCTGGGATCATGGCAGCAGCCGCAGCCGGGGGATGGACAAGCACGACGAACGCACCACAGCAGCGGATCAGGCGGCGGTTGGCGGGCCCGGTGACGGAACACCCGGCGCCTGGGAGCAGGTGGATCTGCTGAGCTTCACGGCAGCCGCCCCTGTGCCGAAGCCGCAGCGGCAGCCACCGCCGCCGCCCTCTGAGAGGTCTGCCCCCGCCCGGCCGGAGGCGGCCCCAGCGCCGGTTGCGGTTCCTGCTGGCGCCGCGCTGGAACGGCTGCTGATCCTCGATACGGAAACCACGGGCCTGGATCCCCGCCAGCACCGCTGCATCGAGGTGGGTGCCCTGTTGTTTTCGGTGCCCCACCGTGCGGTGCTCAGCCAGCTCTCGTTCCTGCTCCCCTGCATCAGCAATGACGCCCAGCGCGTGAACGGCATCGACCCTGAGGCCACCCGCGCGCCGCAGCCCTGGCAGCAGTCCCTGCGCTGTTTTCAGTCGCTGGTGGAGAGTGCCGATGTGGTGCTGGCGCACAACGCAGGCTTCGATCGCCAGTGGTTCGGCCAGGGGGAGTTGCCGGCGATCGAGAAGCCCTGGCTTTGCAGCATGGAGGACCTGCGCTGGCCGCCGGAGCGCGGCCTGCGGGCCAATCCTTCTGTGCGGGATCTGGCCCTGGCCCATGGCGTTCCGGTGTGGGCGGCCCACCGCGCTCTCACCGACTGCATCTACCTCGCCCAGGTGTTCGAACGCTGCCCTGATCTGGAGGCCCTGCTGGCGGCGGGCCTGGAACCCCGCCGCCTCTACCGCGCTCGCCTCTCCTATGAGGAGCGCCACAAGGCACGGGAGGCAGGCTTCCGCTGGAACGAACCCGTGAGTGGGGCCTGGAGCCGGCGGCTCAGCGACCGGGAGGCCTCCCTGCTCCCGTTTCCGGTGGTGCCGGTGGACGAACCACCGCAGGCCCAGGCGGCCTGAATTGCTTCAGCAACAGAAAGCAGGCCGATGCCTTTGCGCTGTTGGGGCCTCGGCGGGCCACCCTGGGATCACACCCCACGGGCCTGTTCAATGGCCGGCTCCACCCGGGGTTCACCCCCCACCCCAACGCTCAAACGGCCGGTGCAGCGCTGGCAGAGCAGCCGCACCTGGGCTCGCCTGATCCGCGAGGCGGAGTCGCTCTGGCATGTGGATGTGCGCGACCTGCGCCGGCTGGGGGCCCTGGAGTTGGCGCAACTGCTGGTGGAGGTTCCCCCCCGCCTGCGGCCCAGGGTAAATCGCTGGCTGATCGGCTACGGGGTGTCAACGAGGTTGGACTGAGCGGCCCAGTGGGCGGCCCGTCGGCGCAGAAGCTCCAGCAGCACCTGGACCCGCCCGTCTCCCTCCAGATCGCGGTGCACCACCAGGCAGCTTTCGGTTCGCACCCCCAGGTTCAGGGCCAGGGCCTGCCACTCCCGTTGGAGCCCCAGTCTCACGGGGGTGCTGTAGTGCAGCAGCCGTTGGCCCGCGCCAGTGGCCTCGCTGCCCGTGCTGCGGCGCCTGGCCTGGCTCTCCAACAGCAAGGGCTGCTGCTGACGCCAGCTCCCCAGTTGCTGTTCGGTGCGGGCATAGCTGCCGGAGCGAGGTGCCAGGCGCGGGATTCCAGCCAGGTCGGTGGCCGTCAGGCCGGCCTCCAGCAGCAACGGGTCTTCGGAACGGGCGGCCAGCTGCAAGGGGGTGCGCAGCAGCGGGATCACCGCACACCAGGCTGTCGTTTTGTTCGGCAGCTCCTGGCCCATGCCCGTCACCCAGGCATCCAGGATCCGTTGCTCCAGCAGCTGCAGGGGCCGCTGCCAACCCACCTCATCAAGGGGGCCACTCCACCAGCTCTCCGGCACCCCAGGCCGCAGCAGGGGTGCCGCCAGCAGGCTGGCGTCAACCCGCAGGGGCCTGCCGCTGCGCAGGCGGTAGAGCTGATGCAGCTCCCGCTCCCGTTGCAGCAGCTCGTGACGGCGGGTGCAGGGCCAACCATCGGCGTCCTTGTGCAGTCGCAGGGAAAAGCTGCTGAGCACCGTCTGGCAGCGGCGACTGATGGTGCTCTGGTTGCAGCGCTGGCGGTGGGCGGCGTCTTCACCGCGCCCCAGCCAGATCAGCAGATCCAGGGCGTCGAGCTCGTCAACGCTGATCATCAGCGCATCACTGCTGGCGCCATTTTGATCAGTTCACGCGCTGTTGTGAACCGTTTTGTGATCTGTTGATCCCCATCAAAAAAGCCGCCCCGGGGAAGGGCGGCTGGAGAGCTGATGAGGCCGGTTGATCTGAAGCCGGTTGATCTGAGGCCGGCTGATCTGAGGCCGGCTGATCTGAAATCGGAGCGGCGGGATTTGAACCCACGACCCCCACTACCCCAAAGTGGTGCGCTACCAAGCTGCGCTACGCCCCGGCAAGAACGAAGTTATCACAGCGCCTTTGCCCCTCTGGCCCGGATCCGACGCAGCAACGCGGCGCTCAGTTGGTCGCGGTTCTGGCCGCTGTATCCCCCCAGGCGGAAGCTTCGGGCCAGCTGGCGCAGCTCCCGCAGGGTCATGGCCGCCAGCCGCAGCTCCGGCACCCTCCGCCAGGCCCCTGCCGTCACCGGTAGATCGCTGCCCTCCCGCCCATCGCGAAAGCTGGAGAGCGCACTGCCGGCCATCCATTCCGGCACCAGCACGAACAGCACCGCCAGCAGGCCGTAGAGCTCCACCAGTCCCCGCGGCAGGGGGTGCAGCTGGCGGGGCGGCTTGGGATCCAAGGGTGCTGCGCTGGCGATGGGGGCATTGTCCCGCAGGAGTGCGGGCCTGGCCCCCCCTGTCTTTCAGCCTCAGGTCAGCAAACCCGGCCGTGCCGGTGCCGGTGCCGGTGCCGGTGCCGGCGCTTCGCGCCATTGCAGCTGGGGCTCCCTGGGCGGTGCCAGGCGCACACTCCAGAACACCAGGGCAAAGACCAGGCCGAGGGTGGCCAGCAGGCCGATCAGCACGGTGCGGTCGGGAAGCGGAGTCACGGCAGGTCGGCAGGGGATCACACCTGATCGGTGCGTAGGCAGAGGATGCGTTGAGGCAACTGCTCAACGGTGAGCTCATCACCGCGGAGGATCAGCCGCAGTCCATCACCGCTGTAGCGGATGCCAACCCCCTCGGAGGTTTCGCGGAACAGCGTGCTGCGGAAGGGCCCCTGGATCAGCGAGGCCTGGGCGTCGTTGCGCTCCACCACCACCATTCCGTGGGGGCGGCAGAGGTAGTGATCGCGGATGGCGTAGTCCTCCCACCAGGGCGACTGCATCGGCTGGGCCCGGGTGGCTGGTCCGATCAGGCCGGCCAACAGCAGGCCCCAGCGCAGCAGCAGGCCCCAGCGCAACAGCCGGTTCACCGCTGCAATCCGATCGGCGTGTTGTCGCCGCGCAGCACGCAGTGCGGAATCGACCAGTCGTAGTGGCTCCACACCTGGGGCGGGAGTTTGTAGCTCGCCCCCGGGAAGCCATCGAGGCTGACGCCACTGGGGCGAGCGGAGCAGTAGGGCCGGCTGCCAGGGCGAGCGAGGTACTGCTGGTGCAGCGTCTCCGCGAAGTAGAAGGGCTGCCCTTCGGCGATCTCGCTGGTGATGGTGCCGCGACCGGCGGCGCTCAGGAGCTCCTGGTAGCGGTCGCGGCTGGCGGTGGCCAGGGCCAGCTGTTCGGGGCTGTTCACGTAGACCGCCGAACGGTATTGCGTGCCCGTGTCGTTGCCCTGGGCCATGCCCTGGGTGGGGTCGTGGCATTCCCAGAACAGCTTCAGCAGGTCGCTGAAATCGATGGCGTTCTGATCCCACACCACCCGAACTACCTCGGTGTGGCCGGTGCGCCCGGAGCACACCTCGTCATAGGTGGGGTTGGGGGTGAAGCCTCCGGCGTAGCCCACGGCGGTGCTGATCACCCCGGGCAGGCGCCAGAAGCCCTTCTCCGCACCCCAGAAGCAACCACAGCCAAACAGGGCGTCCTGCTGGCTGGTGGTGAGGGGTGCCTTGAGGGCCGTGCCGAGCACCACGTGGCGGTCGGCGGTGGCGATCGCGGTGTTCCGGCCCGGCAGGGCGGCCTCGCGGCTCACGAGGGTGGATTTGGAGCCCATGGCCTGAAACAGTCCGAACACAAGCCGGCGTTGAGTGGCGGCCAGCCTAGGCAGCGCGGCCGTTGCCCGGTTCGAGGGCGATGTGGTTGAGCAGGGTGGTGGTGAAGGCGAACAGGAGGAAGGGCAGGGAAAGCACCAGGATCAGCCCCACCCCCACCAGCGCGAACAGGGGCTTACTGGCGCCCATCAGAGCCAGGCCCGCCGCCAGGCTCACGAAGATCACCACCATCCAGATCAGGATCTGGGCGTAGATGTCGCCGAAGGTGAGGGTGCAGCGTAGGCGGTAGGGCTGGGCGGGGTCCATGGCGGTTGCCGTGCTGGGCATCACGTACCAGCTAAGCGATGCGGCCACCGCTTGTCTGCCTGCTGGCAACAACACCTGACGCTCGCCTCTGCAGCCCCTGAATCAGGCGGCCCGGCTGAGTTGCTCCTCGGCCTGTTCCCGCTCCCACAGGCGGCGGTAGGTGCCCCCCTCGCGCAGCAGCTGGCTGTGGTGGCCCTGCTGGACCAGCTGGCCGTTCTCCAGCACCAGGATCCGATCGCAGGCGGCGGCGGCGGAGAGCTGGTGGCTGATCATCAGCACGGTGCGGGCCCGCTGCTGGCGCACGCTGGCCAGGATGCCGGCGGCGGTGCTGTTGTCCACGCTGGCCAGGGCGTCGTCGAGCACGAGCAGGGGTGCACGCATCAGCAGGGCCCGGCCCAGCGCTGTGCGCTGCCGCTGTCCGCCGCTCAGGGTGATGCCGCGCTCCCCCACCAGCGTGCGGTAGCCATCGGGGAAGCCGCGGATATCTCCCTCCAGGCGGGCTTCTCGGGCCGCCTGCTCCACCGCTTCCATCGGAGCCCCCGGCTCGCCGTAGCGCAGGTTGTCCGCCAGGCTGGCGGTGAACAGGTAGCCCTCCTGGGGCACCAGCGCCACCTGGCTGCGCAGATCCTCCAGGCTCAGGGCGGTCACGTCCTGACCGTTGAGCAGCAGAGAGCCCTCGGGCACCTCCACCATCCGGCCGATGGCGCGGGCCAGGGTGGTTTTGCCGCAGCCCACCGGACCCACCACCGCCACCAGTTCCCCGGGATCCAGCCGGAAGCTCACCCCCTTCAGCACCTGCCGCTCGCTGCCGGGGTAGTGCACGCTCAGGTTCCGTGCCTCCAGGGCTGCCGCCGCCGGCCCACCCGTCCTGCTGGCCACGGGTTGCGGATCGGCCGGCGACTGGATCAGGGGTTCGCGGGTGAGCAGCTCCTCCACCCGCTCCAGGCTCACCTGGCCGGTCTGGAAGGTGTTGAGGGTGAAGCCCAGCAGGGCGGTGGGAAAGACCAGCCGCTCCACATAGAGGATGAGGGCCACCAGATCGCCGATCGACAGCCGGCCGCTTTCCAGCTGGCCGCTGCCCAGGGCGAGCAGCAGCAACAGGCTGAGGGAGGAGATGCCCTCCAACAGGGGAAACAGGGTGCTGCGGGTGCGGGCCAGCTGCAGGGCATCGTCGCGATAGGCGCGGTTGCGGGCGGCGAAGGCCTGGCGCTCGGTGGTTTCCTGGCCGTAGATCTTGATGGCGCTGATGCCGGAGAGGTCCTCCTGCACCAGATCGCTGAGGCTCGCCAGCGACTGCTGCTGACGCCGCTGCTGGCGCATCATGCGGCCGCCGAACAACCGCACCGTGATCAGCATCAGCGGGTAGAGCCCCACCGCCGCCAGGCTGAGCCAGGGGTCGATCGCCAGCATGGCCGGCAGGGTGAGGGCATAGGCCAGGGCGGTGTTGGCGAGGCTGAGCACCGCGAAGCCCAGCAGCCGGCGAACGTTTTCCACATCGCTGGTGGCCCGGCTGATCACCTCACCGCTGCCGGTGGTCTGCACCCAGCCGGGCTCCTGGCGCAACACGTGGCCGAAGATCCGCTCCTTGAGGTCGGCCTCCACCTGCCGCCCCACGCCGAACACCAGCATCCGCGACCACAGCCGCACCAGCCCCATCAACGTGGCCAGGCTGATGATCACCAAGGCGCCCTGGAGCACATCCCGCAGGGTGAAGCCATCCTGGAGGTCGTCGATCACACCGCGCACCAGCAGCGGCAGCGCCACACTCAGCAGGTTCACCACCACCAGGGCTGCCACCCCCAGCAGCACGGTGCGCCGATGCGGCCGCAGGTACCGCCGGATCAGGCCGAGGCGCAGGGCCGCCATGGATGCATGCAGGGATCGGGCCAACCTAGGCAGCGGCTCGCCGCTGAGCGCCCGTAGAACGGATGCTGCCAGGCTGAGCCCATGCATCGGGATGCCCGCTGCACCACCACCCGCTGCACCACCCGCCATGGCCGAGCCGAGCGCTGATGCGGCGCCGCTGCACCCCCTCTACGCCAGCGACCGCGATCTGGTGAATCAGTTGCTGGCGGCCGCCGAGCCCAGCGAGCCCCAGCTGCTCGACCTGGGCCGGTTGTTCATGCGCTACGCCGGCTTTCCCGGCGCCCGCGACCTGCAGGACGATCTCGACAAGACCCTGCGGCTCTGGGGCCTGAATCGCGATCAGCTGTACCAGCGCTGCCGAGCCCTTTGGGCCGCTGGCTACCGGCCCGGTGCCGGTGAGACCCAACAGGGGGTTGGATCCGGCTTCGACACGGCCGATCAGGACAGCCCCTGAGCCTGCGTTGGCTTTTTCTGCTACATCAGCCCCAACGCCCCCCTCCTGCCGCGCCCCGATGGCCACCTCCACCCCCTGGCCACCCCTGCTGGAGCAGCTCCTGCAGGGCCAATCCCTGGCGGCTCCCCAGGCCGAAGCGCTGATGCGGGGATGGCTCGAGGAGTCGATCGAGCCGGTGCTGACCGGCGCCTTACTGGCGGCTCTGCGGGCCAAGCAGCCCAGCGGCGAGGAACTGGCTGCCATGGCCGATGTGCTGCGTCAGGCCTGCCCCCTGCCCGGCCCGCGGCCGCCCCTGCCCCTGGTGGACACCTGCGGCACCGGTGGCGATGGCGCCAACACCTTCAACATCTCCACAGCCGTGGCCTTCGTGGCCGCCGCCGCCGGTGCCCATGTGGCCAAGCATGGCAACCGCAGTGCCAGTGGCAAGGTGGGCTCCGCCGATGTGCTGGAGGCCGCCGGCATCAACCTGCAGGCCCCGGCCGACCGGGTGGTGGCGGCCCTGGAGCAGGCCGGTGTCACGTTTCTGTTCGCGCCGGGCTGGCATCCGGCACTGGTGGGCTTGGCACCGCTGCGGCGCGCCCTCGGGGTGCGCACGGTGTTCAACCTGCTGGGCCCTCTGGTGAATCCCCTGCGGCCTGATTTCCAGGTGCTCGGTGTGGGGGGTGCGCACCTGCTCGATCCCATGGCCGAGGCCCTGGCGCGCCTGGGGCTGCAGCGGGCCGTGGTGGTGCACGGCTGCGGTGGCCTGGATGAGGCGTCCCTGGCGGGCCCCAGCGACCTGAGGCTGATCGAGGCCGGCAGCGTGCGCCAGCAGCGGCTGCAGCCGGAGGAGCTCGGGCTGACGCCAGCACCCCTGAGCAGCCTGGTGGGCGGCGACTGCGCCCAGAACCGCGCCATCCTCGAAGCGGTGCTTCAGGGGCGCGGCAGCGACCCTCAGCGGGATGTGGTGGCCCTGAATGCGGCCCTGGCCCTCTGGGCCGCTGGCCGTGCCGACAGCATTGCCGCTGCCGTCCCCCTGGCCCTGGAGGCCATGGCCAGCGGCGCCGCCTGGCAGCGCTTCGAGGCGCTGCGCACGGCCCTGCTCTGAGCCCCAGGAAGCCTTACGGGATGATGGCGCCATGACGAGCGCCTCAGCCCCCTCCTCC
>JBJTHL010000098.1:0-3842 GCA_046094445.1 Vulcanococcus sp. | reverse complement strand
GCGATGCTCCAGGGCCCAGGAGCCCGCTGCACCGGCGGCCAGGGCCTCACAGACCTGGGTCATCGGCAGGCCCAGCCGCTGACCCAGGGCCATGGCCTCGGCAACGGCGGCATAACTGCCGGCCACCAGCACCTGGTTCACGGCCTTGGCCTGCTGGCCTGCACCTACCGGCCCCAGGTGGCTGATGCGGCGGCCCACCGTCGTCAGCAGCGGCCGGGCCCGCTCCAGGGCGCTGGGGTCGCCGCCCACCAGCACCGAGAGGCTGCCGGCGCGGGCCCCTTCGGTGCCGCCGGTCACCGGGGCATCCAGCCAGCTCACGCCCAGCGCGTTGCAGCGCGCCGCCAGCCGGCGGGTGGTGGCCGGGGCGATGGTGGAGAAATCGATCACCAGCCCACCGGGCCGCAGGCCGTGGATGGCGGCGCCATCGCCCTCCAGCAGCACCGCCTCCACGGCGGCGTCATCGCTGAGGCACAGGCAGAGGATCGTGCTGCGGCGGGCCACGGCCGCCGGATCGGCTGCGCAGGCGGCCGCCGGGCCGCTGCTGCTGCCGAGGCCGCTCAGCACAACGGCTTCCCGTTCACGGCTGCGGTTGTGCAGCGTGAGCGGGAAGCCGGCACGGATCAGATTGCTGGCCATGGGGGCCCCGAGGGCCCCCAGACCGATGAAACCGATCGCCTCGCTGGATTCAGGCCTCATCCAGGGCAGCCACACCGGGCAGCACCTTGCCTTCCAGCAGCTCGAGGCTGGCGCCACCGCCGGTGGAGATGTGCGACATCTTGTCGGCCAGGCCGGCCTTCTCGACAGCGGCCACGGAGTCGCCACCGCCGATGATCGTGCAGCAGCCCTTGCCGCTCAGATCGGCCAGGGTGGTGGCGATGGCGTTGGTGCCGGCGGCGAAGGCGTCGAACTCGAACACGCCCATGGGGCCGTTCCAGATCACGGTGGCGCAGTCGGCCAGGGCCTCCTGGAACACCGTCACCGAGTCAGGACCGATGTCCAGACCCATCCAGCCGTCGGGGATGGCGTCCACCGTGGCGATCTGGCTGGTGGCGTCGGGGGCGAAGTTGTCGGCGAGCACCACATCGGTGGGCAGCAGGAACTGCACGCCCTTGGCTGCGGCCTTGGCCTCCAGCTCCTTGGCCAGCTCCAGCTTGTCCTCTTCCACCAGGCTCTTGCCGACCGCCAGGCCGCGGGCCTTGTAGAAGGTGAAGATCATGCCGCCGCCCACGAGGATCTTGTCGCACTTGTCGATCAGGGCCTCGAGCACGCCGATCTTGGAGCTCACCTTGGAGCCACCCACGATCGCGGCCAGGGGGCGCTTGGGCTCATCGATGGCGCCCTGCAGGTACTGCAGCTCCTTCTCCATCAGGTAGCCGGCCACGCTCGGGGTGAGGTGCTCGGTCACGCCCTCGGTGGAGGCGTGGGCGCGGTGGGCGGCGCCGAAGGCGTCGTTCACATACACCTCGGCCAGGGAAGCCAGTTGCTTGGCGAAATCGCCTTCGTTTTTCTCTTCTTCAGCGAAGAAGCGCACGTTCTCGAGGAGCACCACATCGCCCTCGGCCATGGCGGCCACCTTGGCTTCGGCGTCGGGGCCGATGCAGCTGTCGGTCTTCACCACGGTCTTGCCGAGCAGCTCGCTCAGGCGGGCGGCCACGGGGGTGAGGCGGAAGGCATCATTCACCTGGCCCTTGGGACGGCCGAAGTGGGCCGCCAGGATCACGCGGGCACCCTTGGCGGTGAGGTCGTTGATCGTGGGCAGGGCCGCGCGGATGCGGGTGTCATCCGTGATGGCGCCGGCATCGTTGAGCGGCACGTTGAAGTCAACCCGGACCAGCACGCGCTTGCCGCGCAGTTCATCCGCCGACAGGCTGGCCAGGGATCGCTTCGCCATGACGTTCTCAGGAGACGTAGGGTCGGGCGAATTTAGCGGGCCGGTCAACGGGGCTCCTGCGGGCCGGTGCGGATCCCGCACCTGGCCACCGCCGCAGCGGGCGCTAGACAGTGGGGGACCGTCAGTGGAGCAGCGGCCCGCCGGCCATGTTCGAGACCGTTCTGTTTCCGATCGACCGCAGCCGTCAGGCGGCCGAAACCGCCGCCACGGCCCTCAGGCTGGCCCAGCAGCACGGCAGCCGCCTGGTGGTGCTCTCGGTGGTGGAGCCCGGCGAGGACGACCCCGCTGCCGTGGCGGCGCTGCTGGAGCAGGCCCGCAGCCGCTTTGAACAGCAGGGGGTGGCGTGCGAGGTGATCGAGCGGGAGGGCAAGCCGGCCTTCGTGATCTGCGATGTGGCCGATGAGCTCAACGCCGATGTGATCGTGATGGGCACCCGCGGCCTCACGCTGGAGGCCGACGAAGCCCCCAGCACCGCCTCGCGGGTGATCCAGCTGGCCCCCTGCCCCGTGTTGGTGGTGCCGTGAGTGAGTTGCTCAGCAGCGCCGCGCCGGCGATCCAGTGGTATCCAGGCCACATCGCCAAGGCGGAGAAGGCCCTGAGCGACAACCTGGCCAAGGTGGATCTGGTGATCGAGGTGCGGGATGCCCGCATCCCCTTGGCCACCGGCCACCCACGCCTGCAGCGCTGGATCCGCGGCAAGCAGCACCTGTTGGTGCTCAACCGCCGCGACATGATTCCACTGGCGGCACGGGAGGCCTGGGACGCCTGGTTCCGCGCTGCGGGACAGCCGGTGTGGTGGTGCGATGCGAAGGCCGGAACCGGTGTGAAGCAGCTGCAGCAGGCGGCGATCCGGGCCGGTGAGGCCCTCAACGCCCGTCGCAGCGGCCGCGGCATGAAACCGCGCCCCGTGCGCGCGCTCACGCTGGGGTTCCCCAATGTGGGCAAGTCGGCTCTGATCAACCGGCTGGTGCGCCAGAAGGTGGTGGAGAGCGCCCGCCGCGCCGGCGTCACCCGCAGCCTGCGCTGGGTGCGCCTGGGGCAGGACATCGATCTGCTTGATGCCCCCGGCGTGCTGCCGCCCCGCCTCGACGACCAGATGGCGGCCCTGCAGCTGGCGCTCTGCGACGACATCGGCCAGGCCGCCTACGACGGCGAAGCGGTGGCGATGGCCTTCGTGCAGCTGCTGGCCGGCCTCGAGCCGCTGGCCACCGCCGGCGTGCCGGCGGGGCTGCTGGAGCGCCGCTATGGGGTGGCCTGCGAGGTGCTGGTTTCGGCTGGGGACGCGCCCGCGCGCGCACCATCCCCCCCCGATGCCGCCGGCTGGCTGGCGGCGGCGGCCAGCCGCCACACCAGTGGCGATACGGCCCGGATGGCCCAGCGCCTGCTCGACGATTTCCGCCGGGGGCAGCTGGGGGCGATCGCCCTGGAATTGCCGCCCGCTTCGCCTCGCCCATGAGCGCATTCGGCGAAGGCGAAGGCGAGCTGCTCACGCTCACGTATCCCAAGCCGCTGCCGATGCGGCTGGATCGCTGGCTGGTGGCCCAGCGGCCGGAGCAGAGCCGCGCCCGCATCCAGAAGTTCATCGATGCCGGCTATGTGCGGGTGAATGGCGTCACCGGCCGGGCCAAGACCCCCCTGCGCCAGAACGACACGGTGGAGCTGTGGATGCCGCCGCCGGAGCCCCTGCCCTACCTGGTGCCCCAGGACATCCCCCTGGATGTGCTCTACGAGGACGCACACCTGATCGTGCTCAACAAGCCCGCTGGCCTCACGGTGCATCCGGCGCCCGGCAACAAGGACGGCACCCTGGTGAACGCCCTGCTGCACCACTGCCCGGACCTGCCCGGCATCGGCGGTGAGATGCGCCCCGGCATCGTGCACCGCCTCGACAAGGACACCACCGGTTGCATCGTGGTGGCCAAGAGCCAGGAGGCGCTGGTGAAGCTGCAGG
>JBJTHL010000097.1:0-2558 GCA_046094445.1 Vulcanococcus sp. | reverse complement strand
GCAGCGGGGGCCTATTCCATCGATGAGCCCGAGAAGGCCAACTTCCCGGATGGCTGGTTGGAACCGGGCAAAGACGGCGAGATGGTGCTGCGCCAGCACTTCCGCAAAGCAGCGCCTGTGCCCTGTCGCTTCCGTGCCGATGGCCTGGCCAACACCGAGGGGCTGCCGGGCTGGTTTCTGAGCGGCAGCTTCCGGTTCTGCCCCACCTGCGGGGTGGAGCACAGCGCGCGGGAAAGCGATTTCCGCAAGCTGGTGGGCCTGAGCTCCGAGGGCCGCAGTTCCGCCACCACCACCTTGAGCCTGTCGGTGCTGCGGCAGCTGCTCAACTTCCCGGCCAACGAGCAACCCGACAACGCCCGCAAGCTGCTGGCCTTCAGCGACAACCGCCAGGACGCCTCCCTCCAGGCGGGCCACTTCAACGACTTCATGCGGGTGCTGCAGCTGCGCGCCGGCCTAGTGGCCGCGCTGCAGGCCCAGCCGGAGCAGGAGCTGAGCCTGGAAACCCTGGCCCAGGAAACTGAAAAAGCCCTGCGACTGGAAGCCGACGACTTCATCGAGCAGAAAGGCACCGTACCGGCGGCGGAGGGCAGGTTCCGCAAGGCCCTGCGCGAGGTGCTCGAGTACCGGCTGGTGGTGGACCTGCGCCGCGGCTGGCGGCTCACCAACCCCAACCTGGAGCAACTGCAGTTGCTGGAGGTCGACTACGCCGAGCTGGTGAACTGCGTGGAAGACCACGGCGAGTGGGCGGATCAGCATCCCCTGTTGGCCCAGTGCTCAGCCATCGAGCGCTATCTGATCTGCCACCGCCTGCTCGAGGAGCTTCGGGAGCGGCTGGCAATCGAAACCAATGTGCTGTTTGCCGAAGAGTTCGAGCGGCGGCGCCGTGCCGCCTCCGAGCTGGAGGAGGTGTGGGCGATCGGTGCTGATGAGAAGGGCGAACTGGCGCGCAGTGTTGTGTTTGAAACGGTGCCACGCGATGCCCGGGGCCGCGAGTTCCGCGGTCTGGAGGGGCTGTCGCTGCGGGGTGAATTCGGCCGCTGGCTCAAGGCAAGCCAGCGTTGGCATTCACTGCAAGATCTGCATGCCGGCCTGAAATGGGATGAGGCGTTGTATCAGGAGATCACTGGCGGGCTGGTCACCGTGCTGGGGCGCTACCACCTGGTCAAGCAGGTGGATCTGCGCTTGAGCCGTCGTGGCAGTGGCGAAAGCAAGAGCGGCTGGCGCCTCAGCAGCAGTCGCCTGCGCTGGACGCTGTGCAATCCAGAAGCAGCGCCTCAGGACGAGTACCACGCAGCTCTGGTGAAACAACGCCAGGGCTCCGGACGTCGTGGGCCGGTGAACGACTACTTCCGCAACCTCTACAACGATCTGGCCACCACCTTGAGCGAGCAGGGCCGCCCCTTTCTGCAGACCCTGCTGGCTCGCGAGCACACCGCCCAGGTGGATGCGCTGGAGCGAGAGAAGCGGGAGGAAGCGTTCCGTGAGGCGCAGCTGCGGCTGCTCTATTGCTCGCCAACGATGGAGCTGGGCGTGGACATCTCCTCGCTCAACACCGTGTACATGCGCAACGTGCCGCCCACGCCGGCAAATTACGCCCAGCGCAGTGGCCGGGCAGGGCGCAGCGGTCAGCCAGCCCTCGTATTGAGCTACTGCGGGGCCACTTCACCGCACGACCAATACTTCTTCTCGGCTCCCACCCGTATGGTTTCCGGCGCCGTGAGTGCACCCACGCTGGAGTTGGCCAATGAAGAGCTGCTGATCGCCCACTTCCGCGCACTATGGCTGGCCGCCACGGGCAAGGCCCTCCCCAGCAAGGTGAAGGAGCTGGTGGGGCTGGAGTCCGAACTCAAACCTGTTGTGAACGAGATCGCAGAAGCGCTCGACAACCCCAAGGCACGGGATCAGGCGCTGCGGGCCTGCCAGGCCATCGTTGATGACCTCAAGCGCCACAACTGGCTGGGGGCCACTCCCCCACCATGGCTTACTGAGAGCTGGCTGGAGGGGCTGATCAATGGCACAGCGCGCGATTTCGATCGCTCACTCAACCGCTGGCGTGGTCTAATCGATGCAGTGGATAGCCAGATAGTTGCGGCTGAGAGAGATGCTCGCAACTTGGCACTTCCTGAGCGGGAGCGACTGAACGCTGACCAGCGTAGAAATGCCGCCCGCATCCAGCAGCGGCTGCTATTGGCGGAAGCGACAGGATCTTCCTACTCCGCCAACGGCGACTTCACCACCTACCGCTACCTGGCCAGCCAGGGCTTCATGCCGGGGTACAACTTCCCGCGGCTGCCGCTGCTGGCCTTCATCCCCGGCAGCCGCGAGCAGGTGAATGGCGGAACCTACATCAGCAGGCCGCGATTTGTGGGCATCAGCGAATTCGGCCCCCATTCGCTGATCTATCACGAGGGCAACACCTACAAAGTGCGTGGGGCGATCCTCAACCTGCAGGAACAGGCGAGCACCAGCACCACCAAAACCCTCGCCACCCGCGATGCGTTGGTGTGCGGCAGTTGCGGCCATGCCCACCTGGGTGAGGACGCCGAGCTGGAGGTGTG
>JBJTHL010000096.1:0-7122 GCA_046094445.1 Vulcanococcus sp. | reverse complement strand
GACTTCCTCGGATGTCATGGCGATGGTGACAGCGCGAGTGTTGCCGCTTCTCGAACCTGACACTCCTGCCACTCTCTAACACCGCCATTCACCTGAGCCGCCACCACAAGGTTGCGTTCTTCGCCGATCACATCTTGCGGCCAGGTGATGGCGAGCGTTCGCTGCATCAGATGCCAAGGCTGGGTAAGCTGAAAGTTGTCCCCTTGAGGGCTGTGCCGACAATTTTGATAAGCGGGCCATATCGGGTTTATTTCCATAGTCATGAGCCCAACGAGCCGCCCCATGTTCATGCCAATCGTGATCGAGCAAGCTGCAAAATGTGGTTAAGTCCTGTAGCACTGGCTTCAAGTCTGGGATTTAAGCCGGCCGAGCCTCGAGACATCGAGCGGCTTGTGAGTGACAACAGGGCTAAGCTGTTCGAAGCATGGGAGGAGTTTCATGGTTAATCCTGGGGCGCGTGTGATGCATGTGAGTTCTACCGACGACATCCTGGTTGTGGAGCTTGAGGACGGGAGAACAATTTCCGCCCCTCTGGCTTGGTATCCCAGACTTTTGCATGCTTCTCAGAAGGATCGTGATCACTGGGAAGTCGCAGGGGCTGGCTTTGGCATTCACTGGCGGACGATTGATGAGGATCTCAGCGTTGAAGGCCTGCTTCGTGGAGCACCAGCGCCGCGCGTCCGTGTGATGAGCAGCTAACACGGCTATACAGCTGAGCCGCCACCGCTGATTGATTTTGTCCTCAGGGTCCCTCGACCTACAGCCTTCTGCGGCTAGGTGATAGCCAGCGTTAGCCAGAGCAGGGGATGTGCAGTGGCCGCCAACGTAGCTACAATGTGAGCACGTCTGGCGGTTATGGTCGTGGTTCGAGCGAAGCTGGTCAAAATCGGCAACTCGAGAGGGATACGCCTGGCCAAGCCGCTGCTTGAGGTTGCGGGGCTGGCTGACGAAGTCGAGATCGAGGCAGCTCCAGGGGTTCTGACCATCAGGCCATCGGCTCATCCGAGGGCTGGCTGGGCAGAAGCGGCAGCGTCTTTTGAGACGGAGGGGCTTCTCGATGAGATGAGCGCCACTCGGTTTGATGAAGAAGAGTGGTCATGGTGACTGATGAAAAAGTCTCAAGAGGCGATGTCTTCCTTGTCGCGTTGAATCCCACACGAGGATCTGAAATCAGGGAAACCAGGCCATGTGTTGTAGTGTCGCCGGACGAGTTAAATGCTCATCTTTGCACTTTCATTGTTGCACCGCTCACAACCGGCGGACACCCATACCCCTTTCGTATTCGTTGCAGATTTGATGGCAAAGATGGACATGTTGTGGCTGATCAGCTGAGGGCTGTGGATAGGGAGCGTCTTGTCAAGCGGTTGGGGAGTCTGTCGGAGACTACGCTGATTGAGGTGTTGGTTGTTCTTCAGGCGATGTTCGCTGTGTAGAGGCTTGGCTAGCATGGCCATTCACCTGACCCGCCCTTCAATTCTCTATAGCCCAACGAAGTTACGAACCAGCAGCTCTCTGCGGCTAGGTGATGGCCAGCGTTAGCCGAATCTCTGGGATGGGTGCCTGGATGGGCCGGAAGAATGGATGCGCAACACCCTGGGTTTTGGCTACAGTGGCATCCTCCGGTGGGGAGACGTGAATTTCACTTTGGAGTGTGAACAAGAAGACGACGGCCTACCTCGAAGCCTGCATCGAGGAGGCGGATGGAGATGCTGCCTTCATTGCCAAAGCCCTGGGCGACATCGCGCGGGCCCAGGGGATGACCCAGGTGGCCAGAGACTCGGGACTTTCCCGGGAGAGCCTCTACAAAGCCTTGTCTGGAGAGCGCAGTCCGAGCTTTGACACCATCCTGAAGGTGATCACGGCCCTTGGTCTGAAGTTTAGCGCTAGTGTAAGAAGCAAAGCTGATGGTATTTGAGCTTTGAACATGATGCGTAGGTTCGCAAACGCTGCCTGTGGAGATGCGACACCTTCGAGCAAACCCCTGGAGTGGAGAAGCCACATCTGTCTCCCTGTTTCGCCACCTCTGACTCATTGCCTGCCACTCTGGGGCAGTGCAACCGAAGACCTCTGCACGAGAACACGTGATGGACACGATTAAACAACGCATCGCTATTGCAAGGCAAGCCGATGGCAACTCTACTTTTCAAATCGCAGCAGGTTCCTCCACCGTTAGAATGAGCATATACATCCGTTTGAGGACACTCATACTCAAAGACCACGCTTAGCACCGTTTTGATTAGAAGTTCCGATTTCGTTCTTCTGTACCAAAATGGGGAGGATCAACGGTTCCATTGCTCAAGACGTGACGACAGGTGATACTGCCGTTGAAGCGAAGGCCTGCGGACGTTGTTGACCAGCAAGCGACAGTTCGAACGTTCCGAACCAGCACACACCAGAGAGCACCGCAATCACCGCAAGACATGGCCAAGGCCCTTCGGATCGCCCGTGTCCTGCTCAGCACGCAGTACGCCACGATGCTGGAATACCGCGCTGAGATTGCGCTCTGGGCGCTCTCCGGGGTGCTGCCACTGATCATGCTCGGTGTGTGGCAGGGCTCCGGTGCCGGCGCAGCGGCCGGGTGGACGCCCCAGGGGCTGAGCCGATACTTCCTGGCGGCTTTCCTGGTGCGCCAGTTCACGGTGGTGTGGCTGATTCACGTGTTCGAGGAAGACCTGCTGCAGGGCAAGCTCTCGCCGCAGCTGCTGCAGCCGCTGCATCCGCTCTGGCGGCACCTGGCGGCCCATGTGGCGGAGCAGGCGACCCGCCTGCCGTTTGTGGCCCTGATGCTGGGGCTGGTGGCCCTGGTGCAGCCGGCTGCCCTGCCGCCGCCCGTGCCGCAGCGGCTGCTGCTGGCACTGCTGGCCATTGCGGCGGCCTTTGTGCTGCGGTTCTGCCTGCAGATCATCCTCACCATGGCCTGCTTCTGGAGTGAGCGGGCCGCCGCCCTCGATCGCCTGCTGCTGATCCCTTACCTCTTTCTCTCCGGGCTGGTGGCACCGCTCGACACCTTTCCACCCGGGCTGCGAGCCGTTGCCGAGGCCACGCCCTTTCCGCTGATGGTGGACTTTCCAGCTCGACTGCTCGCGGGCCTGCCGGTGGCCAGCAACGCTGGCTTCGCGGCGATCGCCGGCTGGTTTGCCGTTCTGCTGCCGATCGGGCTGGTGCTCTGGCGTGCGGGGCTGCGGCGGTACTCCGCGATGGGGGCCTGAGCGTTGGCCACCCGCCTGCCACGGATCTTCGGGCGCTTCTGGGCAACGGCCCTGGCGGCGGAGCTGGAATACCGCGCCAACCTGGTCACTGAACTGCTGGCCGTGGCCGGCAACCTGGCCGGCAGCCTGCTGGTGCTGCGCCTGTTGATGGGTCACGGCCAGCGCCTGGGGGGCTGGAGCTGGGATGGCGCCCTCGTCGTGCTGGGCCTCTACACCTTGCTGGACGGTGTCACCAGCTGTCTGCTGCAACCGAACCTCAGCCGGATCGTGGGGCATGTGCAGAACGGCACCCTCGATTTCGTGTTGCTCAAACCCCTCGATAGCCAGCTCTGGCTCTCCACCCGGCAGCTCTCCCCCTGGGGGCTGCCGGCCCTGGTGGCGGGAGTGGTGCTGATCGGCATCGGGGTAGCCGGCTCACGGGCCAGCGGTGCAGCGCTGGGGGCCGCCAGCCCCCAGGCCCTCCTGCTCGGAACGGTGCTGATGCTCTGCGCGATGGCCATCCTCTACAGCCTCTGGTTTCTGCTGGCGGGGCTGAGCATCTGGTTCGTGAAGGTGTGGAACGCCACCGAAGTGCTGCGCAGCACCCTGGTGGCGGGCCGCTATCCGCTGCAGGCCTACCCCAGCGCCCTGCGCTGGCTGTTCACCCTGGTGCTGCCGGTGGCCTTTCTCACCACCGTTCCGGCGGAGGCGTTGCTGGGCCAGGCCCAGGGCAAGTGGGTGGGGGGCTCGCTGCTGGCGGCGTTGCTGAGCCTGATCGGCACGCGACTGTTCTGGCAACGGGCCCTGCGCCACTACACCTCAGCCTCCAGCTGAGCCGCGGATGCAACGCCAGCACCAACCGCGCCAAGCCTGAAACGCCAACCCCGAAACCGGCCCCCAGAACCAGCCCGCCCCTGGCCGCCCCTGCCAGGCTCATTCCATGCGCACTGCTCCTCAGACCCTGGCCGACCTGCAGCAGGTGGCCGAGGCCTTCCAGCTGCCGGGGCCCGTGCAGAGCGTGGCACCCCTCGGACACGGCAACGTCAATGCCACTTATCTGGTGGAGGCGGGTGGCCAGCGCTATGTGCTGCAGCGGCTGAACACGGCGGTGTTCCGCCAGCCGGAGCTGGTGATGGGCAACCTGCAGGCGTTGCAGCAGCACGTGGGCGCACGCCTGCAATCCCTGCGCGCGGCGCGCGAACCAGCCCTGGCCGGTCGCCGCTGGGAACTGCCGCAGGTGATTTGCAGCCGCGATCACAACCAGGCCTGGCATTGCTGCCAGAGCGGCGGCTTCTGGCGCACGCTCACCTTTGTGGACGACGCCCGCAGCGTGGAGGTGATCGAAGATCGCCGGCAGGCCCGTGAACTGGGCTGGGGGCTGGGGCTGTTTCACCGCTTGATCAGCGACCTGCCGGTGGAGCGGCTGGCGGACACGCTCGAGGGCTTCCACATCACCCCGAGCTATGTGGACGCCTACCACCGCGCCCTGGTGCACAGCAGCGCCGAGCCCTGTGAGCTCAGCAGCTTCTGCCTGCGCTTCATCGCCGAGCGCGAGGCGGGCGCCAGCGTTCTGGAGGACGCCAAGGCCCGCGGCGAGCTACCGCTGAGGCCCATCCATGGCGACCCCAAGGTCAACAACATGCTGCTCGATCGCGGCAGCGGCGCTGCCATCGCCCTGATCGACCTCGACACCGTGAAGCCGGGATTGGTGCATTACGACATCGGCGATTGCCTGCGCTCCTGCTGCAATCGCCACGGGGAAGAAACCGAAGACTTCGAGGCCGTGCGCTTCGATCTGGATCTGGCGGCCGCCATCCTCGAGGGCTATCTCTCCGTGGCGAACGCCGTCCTCACAGCGGCGGAGCTGCGCTACATCCCCGCCGCCACCGCCTTGATCAGCTTTGAGCTGGGCCTGCGCTTCTTCACCGATCACCTCAACGGCAACACCTACTTCCGCGCCGACCACCCGCGCCACAACCTGCATCGGGCGGTGGTGCAATTCCAGCTGGCGGCCAGCATCGAAGCCCAGCGCGCCGAGCTGCAGCAGCTGGTGCAAGGCCACAGCGCTGCCTTGCGCTCTGAAGCGGCCTGACGGCGGTGCCTGCAGCCGGGCGGCCCCTGCAACCCTTCGCCGCCTCGCCCGCCTGGGAGCCCTTCCGCCTGGAGGCCGCCGCAGGCTGGGATGGGGCGCGTCTGCAGCTGCTGTTCCGTCTGCAGGGTCCTCTGCAGCAGTTGCGGCTGCCGGCCCCCACGCCAAATCCCGAACGCCGCGATGGGCTGTGGCAGAGCAGCTGCTTCGAGGCCTTCGTGGGGGTGGTGGGCCAGGCGCCCTACTGGGAGATCAACCTCTGCCCCTCGGGCCACTGGAACCTCTACGCCCTGAGCGCCTACCGCCAGGGGCTGCGGAGGGAGCCCAGTGTGCTGGCTCTGCCCTACACCCAACGGCGCCTCCCGCAGCCCGGCGGTGAACAGCTTCTGGAGCTGGAGCTCGATCTGGAGCTACCAGCCCTCGCCGAGGCTCTGGCGGCTGATCAACAGGCCGCCAGGCTGGAAGGATCCACCACGGCGGTGCTGGACCATCAGCAGCACGGCTGCAGTTACTGGGCTTGGAGGCACGGGGGGCCGGAGGCCGATTTCCACCGGCGCGAGAGCTTCATGCCCCTCTGATCCAGGACGATCAGCGCGATTCAGGGGCGGTGGCATCGGCGCCACTGTGGCCGCGCAGATGCTTTTCACAGGCTTGAACCGGTTGGCTCAGGGCGCTGAAACCAGCCGCCAGCAGCAGGGCGATCAGAGCCCGACGCAGTGCCATGGGGATCAGGGAGGGTGCCCAAACCGTAGGCAAGGTCGTTCCAAGCGGCACGCAACCGGCGCGGGCAAAACGGAAATGAACTGCGCACTGTCAGGCAATCCCGACAGAGCCCGTAGCTTGGGTTACAAAGTTGCAGCAACGCCGTGCAGGTCACCCACTGCGGCGAGGATCACCTGATCAGCCTCAACTCGGCTGAAGCCTCGGCTCTGGTTGATGCCTGCGCCCTGCTACTGCTGGCAGCCCAATCGGTGCCCAACTGCCAACTCAAGCCGGAGATGGCCCGGGTGCTGGCCACGGTGTTCGAACAGTTCAGCAGCCACGCCGCCTGAGGGGCGGCCAGGCGCTAGAACCGCCTGATGCACGCCCTCTCCCTGCCCACCTGGTGGATTCACGTGGCATCGGTGCTCGAGTGGGGCCTGGCGATGCTGGCCATCCAGCGCTGGGGTGAGCAGCGGGGAGAACGGGCCTGGAGCTGGTTGGCCCTGGCGATGCTGCCCGCCCTGGTGAGCGCCATGGCCGCCTGCACCTGGCATCTGTTCGATAACGCCGCCGCATTGAACGGCCTGGTGGTGTTGCAGGCCGGCACCACCTTGCTGGGCAATGGCTGTATGGCCCTGGCCGCCTGGAACCTGGCGCGCCGCTCGCCCGCGCCGCTGCCATGAGTGTCTCCACTCTGTTGCAGTCCCTGGCGGCGGTCGACCCGGCCCCCTTGTTCGCGCTGTCTCTGCTGCCCTACCTGGCCTTCCTCTGGTTTGCCCGACGCTCGGGCCGCATGCCGCCGCTGGCGTTGCTGGGGTTTGCCCTCACCCTGTTGTTCGTGGCGGTCACCATCGGCGCAGCACTGCTGGCCGAAGGGCACTACGGGCGTCAGTTGGCGGATGTGGATGCACTGCACGGCGGTGCCGAAGCCTTTCTCACCCTCAGCAACCTGCTGGTGCTGCTGGGGTTCAGCCAGCTGGCGCTCCCACCGTCCAAGGGCGCGGAATGAACAAGTCTTAAGCGGCTGTGGCTGGAGGCCAACTCCGCTCAGAAGATAAAGCGTCGCCCCGAGATTTCGATGCTCGCTCCCCTGCTGGCCATCGCCCCCGCTTCTGTCGCCTGGTCGCCCAAGGTGGGCCTGGT
>JBJTHL010000095.1:0-3287 GCA_046094445.1 Vulcanococcus sp. | reverse complement strand
CCCTCGAAGCTGTCGTTCACGTAACTGCTGCCGAAGCTGGCTCCGAGGGTGGAGACCACGCTGCTGAGGTCCACCCCCAGGGCCGCCATCTGCAGGCGGTCGGGCTCGAGCCGCAGCACGGGGCCGCCGCTGCTGAAGCGGCTCGACACGCGCTCGAAGCGCCCACTGGCCATGGCGGCGCGGATGAAGGCCCGCACCTGCCGTTCGAACTGCTGAATGCTGAGCTGGCCGTTGCTGCTGTCGAGCAGTTCCAGCTCCAGGCCCCCCTCGCTGCCG
Source organism: Vulcanococcus sp. (assembly GCA_046094445.1). Lineage (GTDB taxonomy): Bacteria > Cyanobacteriota > Cyanobacteriia > PCC-6307 > Cyanobiaceae > Vulcanococcus. Next base: position 3,011 of record JBJTHL010000095.1, on the reverse strand, counting down.
AAGCCGCGCACGCTTGGCGCCTGGCTGAGCTGCACGCTGGCATCCGGAATGGCGCGCCGCAGGGCGGCGTTGAGGCGATCGAGCACCGCTTGCGTGCTGCTGCGGCCGCCGCCACGCTCATAGAACGGCTTCAGCCGCAGGAAGAAACTGCCCTTGTTGGCGGTGCTGTCGCCGAAGGAGCGGCCGGCGTAGAAGTTGGCGCTGGCCAGGGCCGGTTCACGGGCCGCGATGGCGCGCACCCGCTCCAGCACCGCCTGGGTGCGGGGCAGGGCCATGCCATCGGGCAACACCACCACACCCCGCAGCTGGCCGTTGTCCTCCTGGGGCAGGAAGGCGGTGGGCCGCAGGCTGAGACCGGCGGCGGTCAGCACCAGCCCGAGGGCCAGGGCCAGCAGCACCGGGCCCCGCTGCCGTAGGCAGCTCTCCAGCAGGCGGCCATAGGGCTGCTCCAACCCCTCGAGCCAGCGGCGCGGCGGATCGATCCAGCGCAGCAACCAGCCGGGCTCCTGCTGCTCGGCGTGGAGGATGCGGCTGGCGGCCACCGGCGTGAAGCTCAGGGCATTCACCGTGGAGATCAGGATCGCGCACCCGATCGTGAGGGCGATGGGGGCGTACAGCCGGCCCAGGCTGCCCTCCAGGCTGAGCACCGGCAGAAACACCACCACCAGCACCAGCGAGGTGGCCACCACGGCGCCACCCAGCTCAGCCATGGCCGCCCGCGCCGCCGCCAGGGGGGATGCCCCCCGCTCCAGACGTCGGCCGATGTCTTCGCTCACCACGATGGCGTCGTCCACCACCAGGCCCGAGGCCAGCACCATGCCGAACAGGCTGAGGGTGTTGAGCGAGGTGCCGCTGAGCTTCAGCAGGCTGATGGAGCCCAGCAGCGACACGGGCACCGCCAGGGCGCTGATCAGCGCCAGACGGCTGTTCCCCAGCCCCAGCAGCAGCACCAGAAATACCAGGATCACGGCATCCCGCAGGCTGCCGCCCACCTCAGCGATGCTGTCGCGCACCGTCTGGGCTTCATTCACGATGCGCTCCAGGCTGATGCCCGGCGGAAACGCGGGTTCCAGCTCGCGGATCGCCGCATCCAGGGCCTGGCCCACCGTCAGGGCGTTGCTGCCGTCGCGCTGGTAGATGGCCAGGGCGACGGCGGCGTGACCCGCAAGGTCGGTGGCGATCGTGTCGTAGTCCTCACTGCCGAGCCCCACACGGCCGATGTCCGCCAGCCGCACCAGGCCGCCATCGGGGCCGCGGCTTACCACCAGCTGCTGCAGTTCCTCCGGGCTGCGCAGGCGTCCCTCCATCTGCAGCGGCAGGCTGGTGGTCTGGTCGAGCGGGATCGGCGCGCTGCCCGTCTGCCCCAGGGCCGCCAGCACGTTCTGGGCGTCCAGGGCCTGGCGGACATCGTCGATCGTGAGCTGGCGCTGCAGCAGGGCGGTGGGATCGAGCCAGAGCCGGAAGGCCAGCGGGCTGCCCCCCACCAGAGTCACGCTGTCGACCCCATCCACCCGCTGCAGCCGCTCCTTCACCACCTGGTTCACCCAGCCGCTGAGGAAGGTGTCGGCATAGAGACCCGGCCTGGCGCTGAAGCTCAGCACCATCAGCAGGTCGTCGGAGCTGCGCTGCACCTGCACCCCCAGGCGCGCCACGGAGGCCGGCAGCTGACGCAGCACCTGGTTGGCCTGGTTCTGGGCGTTGATCTGGTTGAGTTCCGGATCGCCGCCGCGGAAGCTGAGGGTGATGCTGCTGCCGTTGGCGCTGCTGCTGGAGCGGATCGTTTCCAGGCGGTCCAGGCCATTGAGCTGTTTCTCCAGCAGGGCGGTGACGCCCTGCTCCACCACTTCGGCGCCACCCCCGGGGTAGGTGCTGCGCACCGTGACCCGGCCCGGGGCGATCGGCGGCAGGTTTTCCACCGACAACCCCGCCAGGCTGAGCCCCCCGAGCAGCAGCAGCAGCAGGCTGAGCACGAGGCTCAGCACCGGCCGCCGCAGGAAGGGATCGGAGAGGGTGCGCCGGGGTTGGCTGGTCATGGCTGGGGAGGACGCACGTCCTGGCGCAGGCCCGGTTGTTGCTGCAACCACTGCAGGGTGGCGCGATCGCGGGGGCTGAGCTCCAGCACAGGCCGCGGCCCTGGGCTCACCGCCAGGGCATCACCGGCCTGATCGCTGTGGCCCCAGAGGCCGAAGGCATGGCCCAGTTCATGCAGGGCTGTGGCCTGGATCGCTGGTTCGGCCTGGCCGGGGCTGAGCAGCACCTCCACCCGTGGCTCGAGCTGCCAGCGCTGCTGACGTTGCACCAGCAGCAGCTGCAACTGGGCCCGGCCATGGCTGGCGCGGTTGTTGCGCAGGGGCGGCCGCCGGCGGTGGATGAGCACCTGGGCACTGGCTGGATCAGGCACCAGGCGGATCGGCAAGAGCTGTTGCCAGCGAGCCAGGGCCGCCAGGGTGGCCCGCTGCCAGCGCTGGTCCCACAGGGCTGCGGGCCCTTCGCCGCTGGTGGGTTCCAGCCACACGCACCAGGCCGGCCTGATCGGCCAGCCGCCAGGGGTGGGGGTGAGGCGATGGCGGTAATCGGAGGCCACGGCCGCCGCCGGAGCTCTCGCTTCCGCGAGGGACCCGTCAGGAGCCCACGGCCGTTCGGCCTGGGCTGCCGGGCAGTCGGGCGGCGGCAAGGGCACAGGGTTCATCGCGCCAGGGCTGCGCTGCTGGAGGGGGCGTTCAGCCCGCGGCCGGCAGGCCGACCCCGCGGGCCATCAGGGTGGCCAGCAAGGGAACCAGGGCGAAGCCCACCAGCTCGATGTTGAGGATCCAGCCCAGACGCTTGGCCAGGGCTTCGCTCACCTGGGGCAGCTCCCCCTTGCGCAGGGGGATGGCCCAGAGGATGTAGGTGATGGTGGGGTACAGCGACAGGCCGCCCACCCCCAGATAGAGGCCCACCTTCCCCCAGAACAGGGGGTTTTCCGTATAAAACTCACTGCCCTGGCCGAAGTACAGCACCCGCAGGATGCC
>JBJTHL010000094.1:0-4321 GCA_046094445.1 Vulcanococcus sp. | reverse complement strand
GGCCCGCTGCGAAGGCCCCCTCCAGGGCGGTGCGTTCATCCCCCGTCACCACCAGCGCCGCGGGGCTGAGGCCCAGGGCCGCCGCCGCCAGCTGGTGGCCGCGGCTCTGCACGGGGCTGCCCGCCTCGATGCCGCTGGCGCCGATCGCGGCCGCTGCCGGCCATCGCCGCCTCGGCGGCGGCCACCGCCTCCGCCAGGGGCTGGCAGCCCTGCCAGCCGGTGCGGCGGCTGCGATCGGGCACCGTCACATTCACGAGCGTCTGGGGGTAGGGGCGGAAGCTGCCGTCCAGCCAGTCGGCCAGGGAGCCGCCCTGGGCCTGGATCAGGGCGGCCACCTGCAGGGCCGTGAGCAGGCCATCGCCGCTCATGCCATGGCGGGCCGAGAGGATATGGCCCGATTGCTCGCCACCGAGTGCCGCCCCCAGCTCCTCCATGGCGGCGTGGACGTACTGATCCCCCACGGCGGTGCGCTCCAGCAGGCCACCGCGCTGCTGCCAGGCCCGCTCGAAGCCGAGGTTGCTCATCACTGTGGCCACGATCCGGTTGTCCGGCAGCTCGCCGGCGGCCATCAGCGCCTGGCCCCAGAGGTAGAGGATCTGATCCCCGTCCACCACCCGGCCGCGGCCGTCCACCGCCAGCATGCGGTCGGCGTCGCCATCGAAGGCGAAGCCCATCGAGGCACCCTGCTCCAGCACGGCCGCCCGCAGCGGCTCCAGGTGGGTGCTGCCGCAACCCTGGTTGATGCGGCGGCCATCGGGGCTGCCGTGCAGCACGGTGAGCTCGGCGCCGAGAGCGCGGAACACGGCTTCACCGCAACGGGTGGCGGAGCCCCAGCACAAATCGAGCACCACCCGGCAGCCATCGAGGCGGCGCTCCCCCACGCTGGCCAGCAGCCGCTGCTGGTAATCCACCAGGAGATCGGGCCGGGCCTGCAAACGACCATCCGCTCGGAAACCGGCCTCGGCAGGCTCGCCGGCGTGCAGGCCGGCCTCGATCGCGGCCTGCTGCTGCTTGCCCAGCTTGGCGCCGCAGGCGCCGAACACCTTGATGCCGTTGTCGTGCGGCGGGTTGTGGCTGGCGGACACCATCAAGCCGCCACTGGCCCCCAGCTGCCGGATGGCGCCGGGCACCGCCGGCGTGGGGCAGAGGCCCAGATCCAGCACATCACGGCCGGCGGCCGTGAGGCCAGCAGCCAGGGCCGCCACCAGCATCGGACCGCTGCTGCGCGAATCCATGCCCAGCACGATCGGCCCCTCGGCGGGCAGCACGCGCCCGCACCAGTAGCCCAGCTGCAGGGCGAGTGCCGGGGTGATCAGCTGCCCCACCCGGCCGCGGATGCCATCGGTGCCGAAGGCCGCACTGCCAGGCGCGAGCGGCGCTCCGAGGGGATGACGGACCGGATCAGCCATCAGCGCACTGCCGCAATGCAGGTGGGCAGGCTAGAGGTCTGGCTCGGCATCCACATCAACGCCAGCGCCGCGGCCACCACACCACCAGCACCAGCTCGGCAATCGCCCACAGCAGCAGCCCGGCCACCAACCAACCCGGCAGCAGCTGCAGCGGCCACAGGGGCCGCAGCAGCATCAGTGCAGCGGCGGCCGCCCAGAGCCAGCACACCCGGCGGCGCTGGCGCCACCCCGGCAGCACGGTGAGCTCAGGGGGCAGGGCCGGCAGAGCGGCGCGCAGGCGGCGCAGGTCGATCACAGGCAGGGGATCCGCCGGTTCCATCAGCGGGCGATCTCCCCAAGAATGCCAGCAGCTGCAACGTCCCCTTGCCCCAGGCCACCGCCGCCCGCACCACACCGCCGGGGGTGGCGCTGATCGGCCTCACCTGCCTGGGCAGTGGAGCAGCGGTGCTGATCGGCTGCGGCCTGTTGCGCCAGCTGTCACCCGCCCCCACACCCGACACAGCCACCACCCAGCTGCGCTGGCTGCGGCACTGGAGCAGTGACCCGCAGCGGCGGCGCGAGGCGGCCCTGCTGCTCAGCTCCCGACCCGGGGTGACGCCGCAGGAGCGGCAACGGCTGCTGCGGGGCCAGGGCTGGGGCCGCGCGGCGCTGGCGGCGGTGGTGCTGAAACAGGCGGCCCTGGCGGCCGAGGCGCTCCATGAAGACCAACGGGCCGAATCCCTCTGGCAGCAGTTGCTGGAGCGCTTCCCTGAGCAGGCCGCCAGCGCCGATGCCCTCTATAGCCTCGGCCGCAGCAACCGCCAGCTGCGGCAGGTGCTGTTGCAGCGCTTCCCAGCCCATCCCGCCGCCCTGGCCGCCGCCCAGGAGAGCGGCCTGGCCCTGCACCTGGCCCGCTGGGGCCCCCGCTGGCCCGGCGCAGAACCGCTGCTGCGCCGGGCCTGCCCGATGGATGGCGGCCGGCGGGCGGATGGCGAGCGGCAGGTGCTGGCGGCGGGCCTGGCCCAGATCGGCGACGGCCCTGCGGCCCTGCGCTGCCTCGGACCCGCCCGAGCCGATGCCCCGCTGCAACTCAGCCTGGCCAAGTCCCTGCTGCGCAGCGGCATCACCGCACAGCAGCGGGCCGACGAGCTGCTGCTCACCCTGGCCCAGCGCCAACCCCGCAGCCCCGAAGCGCAGGAGGCGGTGGCACTGCTGGCCGATGCCCGTGATCCAGGGGCTGTGGAGCGGTTGCAGCAACTGCCCGCCCACCTGCAGAGCAGCGCTCCGGTGCAGGCGCGGCTCGCCCTGGAGAAGCGCATCCCGTGGCAGGGGGTGCTGCAGCGCTGGCCGACCGCACCCGCCAGCTGGGAGCTCCAGTGGCAGCTGGCCCGCGAGGCGCTGCTGAAGCGGCAGTGGCCCGAGACGGACACGGTGCTGCGCAGCCTTGACAGCCGCCTGCTGCCGGCGCCCCTGGCGGCTCGGCAGCTGTTCTGGCGGGGCTACAGCAGCCAGCAACAGAAGCGCCCGGACGAGGCCAAGCGCTTCTGGCAGCAGCTGCTGAACCGCAACCCCGGTGGCTATTACGCCTGGCGGGCCCGCGCCCGGCTGGGGCAGCCGGTGGACTCGGATCCACGCCGGGCCGCCCGGCCGAACCAGCGGGCTGTGGCCGTGGCCGCTCAGGGACCCTGGACGCCGCTGGGCAGCGGCGATGGCGTGATTGACAGCCTCTGGCAGCTGGGCCAGCCGCTGGAGGCCTGGGAGCGTTGGCGACAGCAGCGGGGCGGCCGCGCCCCCCAGGGTCCTGAGGAGTTGCTGGTGGAAGGGCGCCTACGCACCGCGATCGGCGACGACTGGATCGGCCTGGGGCAGCTGGATCAGGCTGTCCTGCGCCTGCCCGCTGACACCTGCATCCGCCAGTGGCAGCGGGAACGCCAGCTGCAGCCGCGCCGCTTCCCGGCTGCCTTCAGCAGCGCCGCCAGGGCAGAGGGGGTGGAGCCGGAGCTGCTGCTGGCGGTGGCGCGGCAGGAATCGCGTTTCAGCCCCACCGTGCAATCCGCGGTGGGGGCCGTGGGGCTGCTGCAGCTGATGCCCGATACGGCGGCCGAACTGGCCGGCAGGCCGCTCAGCCTGGCCCAACTGCAGGAGCCGGCACGCAACACCCAGCTGGGTGCCCGCTATCTGGCCCAGCTGCTGGAGCACTGGCGGGGCAACCCGTTCCTCACAGTCGCCAGCTACAACGCCGGCCCAGGGGCGGTGCAGAGCTGGCTGGGGGCTGGCGCAGCAGATCTGGGGCGCGAGCCGGAGCTGTGGGTGGAAGCCATTCCCTACCCGGAAACCCGGCTGTACACCAAGAAGGTGCTGGGCAATCTCTGGAGTTACCGCCAGGGGGATCGCCCCCCTTGCTGAGCCCTCAGCTCAGGTAGCCCCCCAGGCTGGCGTGCAGGGCGCGGCCGATGGCGATTCCGAGCAGCACCCACAGGCTGATGGCCAGGGCCGCCAGCTGAGGCGACGGCGCCAGCCGCAGCCGTGTGAGGTCGAGGCGGGCCAGCAGGACCGCCGAAGCCAGCACCAGCACCTCGCTCAACACGGCCAGGTGCAGCAGGTAAAGGCCGCCGGTGATCACGCTCAGCAGGGTGACCACCAGGGTGAGGGCCTTGCTGGAAGCCATCAGCAGCGACAGCTCCCGCAGCAGCAGATCGGGCATGGTGCAGAACACCACCACGCACACCGCCTGCAGGCACTGCAGCGGCCAGAACAGACGGCCGGCGAGCAGCGGTGGCGCTTCGCCACCGGTGGCGTTGGCCAGGGCTGGAGCCACGTCGGTCCAGTGCAGCCCCAGGTAGGCGCTCACCAGCAGCAGCACCAGCAGCATCGGCGCCCGCAGAGGCAGAAGCAGCAGTAAGAGAGCGTTCACACCATCACCTCCCGTGCCG